>NZ_JBKORF010000079.1:11564-11797 GCF_047314685.1 Shewanella sp. BJSY2023SW001 | reverse complement strand
GTGAGGAAAGGATTTCAGTTTTGTATTCATCTGTAATTACAAGTGGCGTTTTATCTGAGAAGGATATGATAAGCTGTTTGTTAGAGGAACATAAACTAGAAGTAATAAATAATATCAAATTTCTTAGTGAACTGCTGAATGTAAAGTTACATTTATTTAACAAGATTGACTTTTCAGAAGAATGTAACTTTGGTTTTGTTCATGGTGATTTTCATCTTGGTAATGTAATGTTA
>NZ_JBKORF010000079.1:10074-11529 GCF_047314685.1 Shewanella sp. BJSY2023SW001 | reverse complement strand
CATTGGTTTGAACTAATATTAAAAAATATGTCAGATGACGAAAGTTTAAAATATTCTAAGAGTAAACTTGTTGTGTATTCTATATTCAGACTGAAGAGTGAACTAAATAAGTGTTCCTTGGATTATATTTATATGCGTAAGGCAAAAGATTTTTTGATGTTATTAGGTGATTTGTAAATGATTGTAGATGTTAGTGTTGTTGTACCATGCTTTGATTGTGAGGGAACTATCAGACGTTCATTTGAATCAATAATGAATCAGACTAAGCTGCCTAAAGAAGTTATTTTTGTTAATGATTGCAGCGGTGACTCCACTTTAGATGTCCTTCTAGGCATTCAGACTGAATATGAAAATAGTTCAGTTGAAATTATCATATTAGACTTAAGTTTTAACAGTGGTCCTGCAACTGCCAGAAATATCGGGTGGAATAAAGCTTCTTCTAGCTATGTCGCCTTTCTAGATTCTGATGATTCCTGGCATCATCAAAAATTAGCTGTTCAATATAACTTTATGTTAGAAAGTGGTGCCGAATTAACTGGCCACCATGTTGATATAATGACCTCTTCAAGTATTGAATCTACAGAATATATAGTTGATTCTTTTAAAGCAAAAAAAATTACATTTAATAAACTACTTTTTAAGAATTATTTTCCTACTCCAACGGTTATGATAAAGAGGAATGTTTCAAGCCGGTTTCCTGAGGGAGCATACTTTGCGGAGGATTATGAATTGTGGTTAGATGTTACCTTTAATAAGCCGTCATTTCTTATACCTATTTCTCTTTGCTTTCTTCACAAGCCTGCTTTTGGTTCTTCCGGCTTGAGTTCAAAAATGATAGAAATGGAAAAGGGTGTACATTCAGTATTTAGACGCTTGTATAATAAAAATTATATATCTCGGACAAAATGGATTCTGGTGGTATCGTTTTCATACATTAAGTATTTAAGACGTTTGTTTATATCTAAAACCATGAAGTGAAAATATAGTGATTGTATCTAAGGGCTCTTTAAAAACTTATGTGAGCTTATGTTTTGTAGTGATGCTCGTTTCATTTTTTGTTGCCGTGAGGGAGCTGGATGTTGGTACTGATACAAAAGTTTATGTTAGTTATTTTATAGATTTAGCTGCAGGCAATGATGTTGTTCAGTTAGAGTATGGCTTTTATTTTTTGTCATTAATTTTAAGTTCAACTGGGTTGCCATTTGAAATTAATTTTTTTGTTTTTAGTGTTTTTAACTTTTTGTTTGCTAGTTGGTTTGTTAGCTCTTTATCTTCTGTAGAGGGGGATTACCACAAGTTTGTTTTATTCTTTATTGTATGCCTTTTTGTCAATCCCTTTTTTGTTGGTTTTCAAGTTAACGCTGTGCGACAAGGATTGTCAATTTTTTTGTTATTATTAAGCCTTTCCTTTCTAATGAAGCATTGTTTTCTCAAGTTTGCAGTCGTTTACCTGGC
>NZ_JBKORF010000079.1:9425-10003 GCF_047314685.1 Shewanella sp. BJSY2023SW001 | reverse complement strand
AATTATGATTCTTTTGCAGAATATAAGTCCGGAGTTAGATTTGACTTTGCTGTTTTTTCACTGTTTCCAACACTGTACTTACTGTTTATAAAGGTAACAAGAGTTATAAATATTTCCGAATTGACATTGAGTTTCTACAAAATTTATTCGTTATTACTCATACCTTTCTGGTTTTTGGGGTGGGGGAATTATTCAAACCGTTACGCTATGCCTGCTTGGTTGTTGTATTTTGTTGTTATGCTTTTCCCATTGGTTAAGTTAAAGAGGTTTTCTGTTGGCGTTGTGTTATTGCCGTTGGCTTTATCCTTAGTTGTTTTTCTGTTGTTTCTATATTTTAAGGTGATTATGTGAAGCTTAGGGTTGTTAGAGTTGTTACTTCATCAGAAGTTGTGAGTTGGCACATGAGAAATTCAATTGTATATAATGACAATGATAGAGTTGAATTGACGATTGTTGGTGATAGAGTTAGTTTGAATAAAACCAAATTCCCGAATGTTAAATTCATTGACTTGCCTATAAAAAGAAAGATTTCACTTCCATACGACGTTTATTGTTTAGTAAAATTATGGTGGCTTTTG
>NZ_JBKORF010000079.1:0-9419 GCF_047314685.1 Shewanella sp. BJSY2023SW001 | reverse complement strand
TGGTCTGATTGGTTAATATCAAAGCTGAATAGTTATCTGTTAACTGATAGCCAATCTCAATCTGAATTTCTATATGAGCATGGTATAAATTTTAAAGGCGAGGTAATACCTATACTGTCGAAGGGTTCATTATGCGGTGTAGATGTTCCATATTTTAGTCAAAGAGAAATTAAGGTGATCCGAAATAGGATTAGAAGGGAATGTCAGATTGACGGTAGTGACTTTGTGTTCTTGTATTTAGCTAGAAAAACTCGACAAAAGGGGGCCTTTGATGTTCTTAATGCTTTTAATGATATTAAAGATGGACATAACTTTAAGTTATTGTTTGTTGGGCCTGATGAGAGCTGCGGAGAAATAGAAAAGTTGATGATATCAAGTCCGCATTTGTTTGAATCAGTAGTTTCTGTTGATTCTGTTTCAAATTATCATGATTATATTCTAGCTTCCGATTTACTTTGTCTACCTAGTTATCGAGAAGGGTTCGGAACCATTGTCATCGAGGCTGCGGCATTAAACGTGCCTTGCATTGGATATGAAATCTCTGGTTTGGTCGACTCCGTAGAAAATAATGTTACAGGAATCCTAACTCCTACTGGAGATATTGGGAGTTACAAGAGAGCAATGCTTGATTTGTATAATGATGAAATGAAGTTAAAACGCTTGAGTGATAATGCGCGTATTAGAGTAAAGGATAGTTTTTCGGCAGAGGTGCTATCTTCTTGTTTAATAAGGCTTTACGCTGGCTTGTATGACAATGGTGGAAATTGACTTTAAATGAACATTTTAATTACTGGTAACACCGGATTTGTCGGTAAGGCTTTAATTGCAAGTATGCCAACAGAATCAATAGTGGCTGTTGGGCGTCAACGTGTTAAAGAGCAGAATAATACTTTTTATTATAAAAGCATATCATCTACTACGGATTACTCTGATTGTTTAATTGATGTCAAAACTGTAATTCACACTGCAGCTAAAGTTCATAATATGACGAGTATGGAGCCTGATGAGTATTATGAAGTTAATACAGATGGTACATTAAATCTAGCAAGGCAAGCCGCTAAGAGTGGAGTAAAAAGGTTCATATTTATCAGCTCAGTCAAAGTTAATGGTGAGTCTACATTGCAAGGAAAACCTTTTCTTTTTGATGATCCTCATAACCCATTTGATGCATATGGAATGTCAAAGTCCAAAGCAGAAATTGGTCTTTTTGATATCAGTAATGAAACTGGTATGGAGATCGTGATCATCAGACCTCCTTTGATTTATGGGCCTGATGTAAAGGGTAATTATGAAGCCTTACTAAAATTAACGCTTAGAGGAGTGCCTTTACCCTTCGGATGTTTGGAGTATAATCAGCGGAGTATGGTTTCGTTATCAAATTTGATTGATCTAATCATTACTTGCATTACTCATCCAAAAGCTGTGAATCAGGTATTTTTGGTTTCTGACGATCATGATGTATCTACAGCCTCAATGGTCAAACATATGTCACTGGCCCTTGGAAAATCGTGTAGATTACTACCTGTCCCTTTATGGTGCTATCGCTTAGTTGCTAAGGTAACAGGTAAAACTGATATAGTTGATAGACTTTTAGGCTCTCTTCAGGTTGATATCACACATACTAAGAATACACTGGGCTGGACACCACCACAATCGCTTGAAGAAGGTTTCAAAGAAACTGCAGAAGCTTTTCTCCTCAACAAAAATTAATAGAGTATTTACATGATTCGTCTAATTGATTTTTTTGCTGCCTTTTTTGGCTTGTTATTGCTTTGGCCTGTTTTACTTGTTGTCACAATTTTCGGCATGTTCGATACAGGTTCTCCAATCTTTGTTCAGACTCGTGTTGGTAAAAAACAGAAACCTTTTAAGTTGATCAAGTTTCGTACAATGCCAGTTGGAACTAAATCCGTCGCTAGTCACTTAGCGAATAATGCTTCAATTACAAAGCTGGGTAGCTTTCTACGTAAAACTAAGATTGATGAATTGCCTCAATTGATCAATGTTGTTAAAGGTGAAATGAGTTTGGTTGGACCACGTCCTAACTTGTTTAATCAAGAAGAGTTAATAAAAGAGCGAGATGCACAAGGTGTGTATGATGTTTTACCCGGTATAACAGGTTTAGCCCAAGTGCAAAACATCGATATGTCGACACCTAAGTTATTGGCTGAAACAGATAAAAAGATGATCGATACCTTAAATGTTAAAAATTATTTCAAGTATATATTGATGACAGTGACAGGTAGTGGTAGCGGTGATGCTGTAAAATAGTGCTCTCTAAAAATAGCACGCTCTATTGGAAGATACACTCTATTACCTTGTTTTAGCTACAATAACGCCGACCCAAGTCGTCTCATCTTGCTAGCAAAGCGCGACTTAGTGTCTCACGCGAGATTTTTTAGTTTGTTAAGCCAAGCTTGATAGCTCTTAGGTATCGTGTTTTCCAAGAGGGAGTTGTTCCTTACCACTTGGAGTGGGTATCCTTTCGGTACTAATTTACGTTACAAGTGCCGATGCTTACCCCTATGGCATGATTGATGTGATAATATGAGCACTTTGGCTACTGTTGTCGAGTCACATACTTTAAGATTGTAATATATTATGAACTTAAATTTTTTGGAGCGAAAAATGGATTTTTTGCAAAGCTTGTTTGGTTTGAAGCGCACGCATAAACGTGTGGTTAGTCTTATCATTGATGCTTTATTTCTCAGTTTCGCTTTTTGGTCAGCATTGCTAGTGCGCATCGATGACATTGCAGTTCTGGCCAATTCCCGTTACTGGCTGCTACTTTTTATGGTTGTCCCTTTGAGCTTAGTGGGTTTTGCGAAGCTAGGGTTATATCGAGCGGTATTGCGCTACATGGGACTGCAGGCTCTTACGGCCATTGGTTTCGGCGTGATGCTTTCAACCATTATGTTGGTCCTTTTTGCGTTTTATGTTGATGCACAATTGCCGCGAACTGTACCTGTGATTTATGCGGCATTTTCATTGGTATTTATTGGTGGCTCCAGGGCAATTGTTCGCTCTCTGGTGGGGGCGGGCATGAAGCGTGTCGGGGAACCTGTCATTATCTATGGCGCGGGTGTTAGTGGCAGACAGTTGTTAACTGCACTTTCTCAAAGCCATGAATATTACCCTTTTGCGTTTGTCGATGATGATGAAACATTGCACGGTACTGTGATTCAGGGAGTACATGTTCATTCACCTTCAATCATTCGGACGTTAATCAAGCAAAAAGCGGCCACTAAGATATTGCTGGCCATTCCCAGTGCACCTCGCTCTCGTCGTCAGGCGATTTTGGAGCAGTTAGAAACGCTGGCTGTACAGGTGCTTACTTTGCCTGCTATGGCTGATCTCGTCAGCGGTAATAAGCTTTATAGCGATATTAAAGAAGTTGAAATTGATGATTTGCTCGGGCGTGATTGTGTTGCGCCTAGGGCTGATCTGTTGGCGGCTAATATTCGTGACAAAGTTGTTATGGTTACGGGGGCTGGAGGTTCTATCGGTTCTGAGTTATGTAGACAGATCCTAAAGCAGTCGCCTAAAAAATTGGTGTTGTTTGAGTTGTCTGAGTTTGGCTTGTATTCCATCGAACGCGAACTTAAAGCCATAGCGAAAGAGTTATCTCTTGATGTACAGATCTATCCTATGATGGGGTCAGTACAGCGGGAGAATCGTGTTCAGGCGGTAATGGAAGCGTTTGAGGTTCAGACCGTATATCACGCAGCAGCCTACAAGCATGTACCACTTGTTGAGCACAACGTTGTAGAAGGTGTGCGTAACAACGTGTTCGGTACTTTGTATACTGCCCGTGCTGCTATTGCGGCTAACGTTGAAACATTTGTGCTGGTCAGTACTGATAAAGCTGTTAGGCCCACCAATGTGATGGGGACCACGAAGCGTATGGCTGAATTAGTCCTTCAAGCATTTGCGGATAAAGGAAGTGCTACCCGTTTTTGTATGGTTCGGTTTGGTAATGTTTTGGGCTCTTCCGGGTCCGTTGTGCCGCTATTCAGAAAACAGATAGCAAATGGTGGCCCTGTTACAGTAACTCATCCTGAAATTACCCGCTTTTTTATGACCATACCTGAAGCTTCTCAATTGGTTATTCAAGCCGGTGCTATGGGCAAAGGCGGGGACGTCTTTGTGTTAGATATGGGCAAGTCAGTCAAGATTGTTGATTTGGCCACTAAGATGATTCGTCTAAGTGGCTTTGAAGTCAAAGATGATAAGCATCCTGACGGTGATATTGCCATTGAGTTTTCGGGGCTACGACCAGGTGAGAAGCTCTATGAAGAGTTGCTGATTGGAGATGATGTGACCGGCACTGAGCATGAGCGGATTATGACGGCCAATGAAGTCTTTTTAAAATGGTCGGAACTCGAAGTGATCTTGGCACGTTTAGACAAAGCGTGCCATGAGTTCCAGCATGAAGAGATAAGAGACATTCTTCTTTCTACACCAACAGGCTTTAGTCCGACAGATGGTATTTGTGATTTAGTCTGGCTGCAGAAAAATCATGATAGTAAGAACAACGACATTAAGGACAAAAAAGTCATACCTCTGGTTTCTTGATTTATCTATCAGTCGATTAAAACTCCCCTTTATTTGGGGAGAGGGTGTTCGAAATACTGTTTCAGATCAATATTCATCCACTGATGTAGGTTTCGGTAGTCGATAGTTCAGATAGTTTTAAATAAAGAAGAGCGCCAAATTTGGCGCTCTTCTTTTATCGGGAAGATAGTCCTGTTTTTGGTGGGACTACCGGAGAGATTGATTTGGTAATCAACACTCGACGATATTAACCGCCAGGCCGCCTTTGGCGGTTTCCTTGTACTTGCTGCGCATATCTTTGCCGGTATCCATCATGGTCTTGATCACCTTATCCAGGGAAACCTTGTGATTACCATCGCCGCGCAGTGCCATGCGTGAGGCGTTGATTGCCTTGACGGCGCCCATGGCGTTTCGTTCGATACAGGGAACCTGCACCAGGCCGCCGACAGGATCGCAAGTCAATCCCAGATTGTGTTCCATACCGATTTCTGCCGCGTTTTCAACATGCTCGACCGTACCACCCATGATTTCGGTCAGTGCGGCGGCGGCCATAGAGCAAGCCACGCCGACTTCGCCCTGACAGCCAACCTCGGCTCCGGAAATGGAGGCGTTTTTCTTGTACAGAATCCCTATGGCTGCAGCCGTCAACAGAAAACGGCAACAGACATCTTCATCCACTTCCTGAACAAAGGTGTCGTAGTAGCAGAGCACGGCGGGGATGATACCGGCGGCGCCATTGGTGGGCGCCGTTACCACCCGATCGCCGGCAGCATTTTGCTCATTCACAGACAGGGCAAACAAGTCCACCCAATCCATGGCATTGAGGGGATCGATATTGTTGCGGCCTTCGGCCTTGAGGCGACGATGCAGTGCCGGAGCGCGGCGGCGCAGCTTAAGGCCACCGGGCAAAATGCCTTCTTTCTGATAGCCTTTTTCGACGCAGGCTTTCATGGTTTGCCAGATATGCCATAGTTTGGCTTTGACTTCACTCTCGGGGGCTATGCTGAGCTCATTGGCCATCATTAATGAAGAGATGCTCAGGCCATTTTCGCTGCACAGTTCCAACAGCTCGCTGGCGGTATTGAAATCGTAAGGCGCCTGGGCGATGGGAGTCGCCGGAGAAGCGTTACGCTGCTGAATTTCATCCTCATCGAGAATAAAACCGCCGCCGACCGAATAGTAAGTGCGTTGATACAAACACTCTCCGGCCTTGAGCGCGTAAAGTGTCATGGCGTTGGCGTGTGCCGGCAGTGTCTTGCGTCTGTGGTAGGTGATGCCATCTTCGCGGGTAAACTTAACCTTACGGCCATCGCTGAGTGTCAGTGTTTGGTTGTCGGCTACTTCTGCCAGAATCGCCTCTATGCTGTCGGTGTCGACGGTTTCCGGATCTTCCCCCATCAATCCCAGAATCACTGCCTTGCCGGTACCGTGGCCCTTGCCTGTTTGTCCAAGAGAGCCAAAAAGTTCTGCCTGCAGTTCGTCGACCTGTCCAAGTAAGTCATCTGCAGCCAGTTGTTCGATAAAGATTTTGCCCGCTTTCATCGGACCCACGGTATGGGAACTGGAGGGCCCTATACCTATCTTGAACATATCGAATACGCTAATCATTTGGTTAACCCTGTTGCTGTTTCGTTGTTATTTTAGTCATTGGGAGGCGCATTGCTCGCGCATGCGCAGGTTTCGGAGTAACCTTGACCCAAGTTACTCTGCCCATGGGCAAGTATCCCATACTTTTGGCCTGGAATATCATTAGTTATTCTTATTAAGCTAAGGTTGCATTAGCCTTGCTAACAAAGGGATTGATCCTGGTTGCGCTTTCCTTGCTGCCATACCTGTATCGGGGCTAACACCATTTCGTACCTTTTCAGTCGCTTTTATGCGCGGTACCCTGTTGGAGATGTTTATGAGTCACTTAATGCTGGATCTTGCCTCTGTCGAGTTGACCCAAGAGGAGGCCTCTGTCCTGCAACATCCGGCCGTTGGCGGCCTAATTCTTTTCAGCCGTAATTACCAAGACAGAGAGCAACTGATAGCCCTGATCCGCGCGGTTCGCAGTGTGCGTCCCGAACTGCTAATTGCCGTTGATCATGAAGGGGGCAGGGTACAGCGTTTTCGCGAGGGATTTACCCAAATCCCGGCCATGGGCGATATATTGCCGGCCGCCGCAGGTTCGCTTGAGCTGGCGTCAACCTGGGCCAAAGAGCTGGGCTTTTTGATGGCCGTTGAGCTCTTGGCCTGCGACATAGATTTAAGCTTTGCCCCTGTGCTCGATCTCAATGGTATCAGTCAGGTGATAGGCACTCGCAGTTTCGCCTCAAAGCCCGAGCAGGTCACCGCGCTGGCAACAGCCTTTATTGAAGGCATGACTGAGGCCGGTATGGCCGCAGTGGGTAAACATTTTCCCGGTCACGGCAGCGTCGAGGCCGACTCCCATATTGCCCAGCCGGTCGACTCGCGCAGCTATCAAGAGATTGCCGAGTGCGACATGCAGCCTTTTTCACAGCTGATCGCCAAAGAGAGGCTCCAAGGTATTATGCCGGCTCATGTGATTTACCCCGAAGTAGACCCTAACCCCGCCGGTTTTTCATCCTTTTGGCTCCAGCAGGAGCTGCGCGGCAAACTGGCCTTTAACGGGGTGATTTTCTCGGACGATCTCGGCATGAAAGGGGCGGCGATCGCCGGAGACTATCAGGCCAGGGCCAGAGCGGCACTGGATGCCGGTTGTAACATGGTATTGGTATGCAATGACCCTGAGGGCGCCAGAAGCCTTCTGGGGGACTTTTCTTGGCCCGAGAGCAATCCTTTTCCGGCTGCAACATTGAGGGCCGATTCTGCTAAGGTGATGCAAGCATTGCAGGATGAAGCGCGCTGGGAGCGAGCCCGCGAGCTGGCGGCAAGGATTTCATCCACAAAAAATTGATTTGGCACAATATAGGCGCAACCTAACTTGGTTAGTTTGAAACCTGTATAACCATGACTGGAATGAGACTTGAGGAAACAAAATGATTTTGTATTTTCACGGATTTGATGCCACCAGCCCGGGTAATCATGAAAAAGTCAGGCAGTTACAGTTTATTGATGATGATGTGCGTCTCATCAGCTACAGTACCCAGCATCCCAGACACGATATGCAGCATCTGCTGAATGAGGTCAGTAAGCAGCTTAAACTCACTGACGATCCCAAGCCATTGATCATAGGTGTGGGGCTGGGAGCTTATTGGGCCGAACGAATCGCTTTCCTGTCCGGGCTCAAGGCGGTATTGGTCAACCCCAATCTTTGGCCGGAGGAAAACATGCCCGGCAAGATAGACAGGCCGGAAGAGTACGCCGATATTGCCAGCAAGTGCGTGACCGATTTTCGCAGCAAGAACCGTAACCGCGCCCTGTGCCTGCTGTCGACCGAGGATGAGGTCTTGGACAGCACCCGCAGCCATGCCTTGCTAAGCCGCTATTATGAAGTGATTTGGGACAAACAGCAGAGTCATAAGTTTGCCTCGCTGGCGAGCCATTTGACTCAGATTAAAGCCTTCAAGCAGAATGAGGGTGTAGAGCGCGTCGGTTAAACAATCTTCTATGCGGTAAAGTGAGCCCTTTTTGTGATCAATAGAAGTGGTCCCCAACGGTTGGACACATAAGCTCATTTCTTAAGTGGTTGACCCAGCTCATGCTGCGTATCTTTGCCTACCGAAGTAGGCCTCATCAGGAGTGAGGTTATTGAGTCCTTGATGGTTACGCTCTTCATTATAAAACACCATGTAGTTGCCGATTTCAAGCTCGGCTTCACGGGGCGTGGTATAAGCCTTTAAGTAAACCTCCTCATATTTCAGGCTTCGCCATAATCGCTCAATGAAAACATTGTCAACCCAGCGGCCTTTCCCATCCATGCTTATACGTACGTTATGCTCAATTAACTTCTGTGTGAACTCTGTGCTGGTAAACTGGCTGCCTTGATCTGAGTTAAAGATATCAGGTGGCCCATAATGCTTCAGCGCTTCCTCAAGCGCTTCGATACAAAAACTCGTGTCCATGGTGTTGGATAGTCGCCAAGCCAGCACTTTGCGGCTATACCAGTCGATAATCGCAACGAGGTACAGGAACCCCTTCGCCATTGGGATATATGTGATATCAATCGCCCAAGCTTGGTTTGGGTAAGTGACTTCGATATCACGCAACAGGTAGGGATACACCTTGTGTGCTTTGTTCGCCAGCGTCGTTTTGGGCTTGGGGTAAATCGCCCCAATCCCCATATCGCGCATGAGTCGAACAACACGCTTACGATTAACGCTATGGCCATTTTTAGCCAGCTCAGTTCGAATGCGCCGACTGCCCATAAACGGATACTGCAGATGAATTTCGTCAATCATTCGTCGTAACGTGATCTCCTCAGCAGAGAGTCCGATGGGTTGATAGTAAGCGGTAGAGCGAGCAATATTGAGCAGCTCACATTGGCGCTTTATCGGCAATGGGGTGGATTTAACCAGCGAACTCTTTCGCTGGGCTCGGTCTAACGACCGAGCACTTTGGCCAAAAAATCATTTTCCATGGTCAATTGACCGATCTTGGCGTGAAGTTTGTCCACTTCTTCGGAACTCTCTTTTCCTGAGTGATTTTCGGTGGCAAAAATCATGGCTGCGTTTTCAAGCAGCTCCTTTTTCCATGTTGAGATCTGGTTAGCGTGCAGGTTATATTTCTGAGCTAGCTCAGCGACGGTTTTATCGCCTTTAGCGGCATCGAGAGCCACCTTAGCTTTAAACTCAGGAGAGTGGTTTCTACGTTTTCTAGTCATAATCTGTCCCTGTATTGTTGGGTACTATCAAAACAGATCGACCACTTAAAGTCATGTCCGAAAATTGGGGGCCACTTCT
>NZ_JBKORF010000078.1:0-4737 GCF_047314685.1 Shewanella sp. BJSY2023SW001 | reverse complement strand
AGAAGTGGCCCCCAATTTTCGGACATGACTTTAAGTGGTCGATCTGTTTTGATAGTACCCAACAATACAGGGACAGATTATGACTAGAAAACGTAGAAACCACTCTCCTGAGTTTAAAGCTAAGGTGGCTCTCGATGCCGCTAAAGGCGATAAAACCGTCGCTGAGCTAGCTCAGAAATATAACCTGCACGCTAACCAGATCTCAACATGGAAAAAGGAGCTGCTTGAAAACGCAGCCATGATTTTTGCCACCGAAAATCACTCAGGAAAAGAGAGTTCCGAAGAAGTGGACAAACTTCACGCCAAGATCGGTCAATTGACCATGGAAAATGATTTTTTGGCCAAAGTGCTCGGTCGTTAGACCGAGCCCAGCGAAAGAGTTCGCTGGTTAAATCCACCCCATTGCCGATAAAGCGCCAATGTGAGCTGCTCAATATTGCTCGCTCTACCGCTTACTATCAACCCATCGGACTCTCTGCTGAGGAGATCACGTTACGACGAATGATTGACGAAATTCATCTGCAGTATCCGTTTATGGGCAGTCGGCGCATTCGAACTGAGCTGGCTAAAAATGGCCATAGCGTTAATCGTAAGCGTGTTGTTCGACTCATGCGCGATATGGGGATTGGGGCGATTTACCCCAAGCCCAAAACGACGCTGGCGAACAAAGCACACAAGGTGTATCCCTACCTGTTGCGTGATATCGAAGTCACTTACCCAAACCAAGCTTGGGCGATTGATATCACATATATCCCAATGGCGAAGGGGTTCCTGTACCTCGTTGCGATTATCGACTGGTATAGCCGCAAAGTGCTGGCTTGGCGACTATCCAACACCATGGACACGAGTTTTTGTATCGAAGCGCTTGAGGAAGCGCTGAAGCATTATGGGCCACCTGATATCTTTAACTCAGATCAAGGCAGCCAGTTTACCAGCACAGAGTTCACACAGAAGTTAATTGAGCATAACGTACGTATAAGCATGGATGGGAAAGGCCGCTGGGTTGACAATGTTTTCATTGAGCGATTATGGCGAAGCCTGAAATATGAGGAGGTTTACTTAAAGGCTTATACCACGCCCCGTGAAGCCGAGCTTGAAATCGGCAACTACATGGTGTTTTATAATGAAGAGCGTAACCATCAAGGACTCAATAACCTCACTCCTGATGAGGCCTACTTCGGTAGGCAAAGATACGCAGCATGAGCTGGGTCAACCACTTAAGAAATGAGCTTATGTGTCCAACCGTTGGGGACCACTTCTGTTCATTGAACAACCCTCTGCGAGAATGCTCTTGGCAACGCCGACGCATATCGATGGTTTTACCAATGTACTTATAGGCACCTTCAGTGTCTCTGATACGATATATACCGATCAGTCCTTTCTTTATGGACTCACAAGACGAATGTTGACAGGGCCTGCCTGGTTTAAGTGCTGAGCCGACTAAAGGTGTTGGAATAGTCTCCGAAATAATGTCGACGCTGGGTATTTGAAGGGATTGTTCTTTGCACTTGTAAACATTCTTCTGACTTGCTTTACAGCAGGCTGGTTTTTTTTGGGGTCTAGAAGCAACGCCATTAACAAGTCCAGAACCCACCGCTCCAAGTATACGCAGTAAGTATGGCGTTATAACGTATATAGTACCAGCTACAACTAATACACTCCCAACGGCTATAGCAGTTGCCGTTATTGGATGTTCTTTACCCCAATTAAGAAGTTGTTTTAATGAGCTAGCCATTCTAACTCCAGACACTTAAGATAGGTTATGTCAGTATAGTTCTTCTGTTGTTCACTGTTGGTTATAGGGTGGTACAAATACAGGGTACATACTGCACAAGCAAAGGTGCGTAACACTATGATTTAAAAGAGTTTGTTTTTTGACTGACGAATTGACGGTTCAAATGGCTTTGGTCGCAAAATCCTCAGTCCTGTTCCACCTGGATGGGGAAGCGCCCAGCCGCAACAACGTTCGCGCCAGAATTAATCTTGCCTGGGTTTGAGCCAAATTGTGCCCTGAACTGCCTGAGTAACACAAAAGGCGCAGTTGTACCAGACTGGCCAGTTCCTGGAGTGAGGTGTTACTGCTGCAACTGTGTTCCAGAAACTGTCTGGCCCTATTCAGCTGGGGGGCTGCCTGGACAGCTGCAGCGGGCTTCAGCCGACCGTGACGCAGCATCAACAGGCTGAGGTTAAGGCATTCAACAAAGTCATAAGACTGGGTATGCCTGTTCGCCAGAAAATCTCGTAAAGCAGCTGAAAGCCTAAATAAGTGTTCCTAATTGTGCTCCACTTTCATGAGACCATGCCCGCCACCAGGGAATGGTGAAGCATGGTCCATAAAATACTTAACCCGCTCCATCAACTTCCAGATGTTTTTGCACTGATGGTTTCGGGTAACGGTTTCATGTAGTGCGTGCCACAACTGCTCCATTTTGTTGACCCAAGGTGAGTAAACCGGCTGAAATAACAAGATAAACTTTGGGTTTTGCTTGAGCCAAGCTTGAGTCTTTTTACTCTTGTGGATGATGTAGTTATCGATAATGAGCGTAATCGTTTGGGCTCGTCTGTACCGTCTTTTGAGTAATTTCAGCATTGAAAGAAATAGCATAGAATCTTTGCTAGAACTGGCGACATAACTGACTTTCCCCGTTCCTGTGTGTAGCGCACCTGCCAAGTATCGTTTGCTATTCTGTCCCGGCGTTGTCACTCGTTTTTGATGGCCTTTATGCATCCATTCTGCGCCGATTTTTGGATTGAGATGGATATCAACTTCATCTTCATAAAATACGGGATGGTTTATATTGCAACGCTTCAAAGCTGCCTTAATTTCCGCAAGCTTCTCATCTTTATGAGGATCTTTGATATGCAAGGTGGGAGCGGCTCTACGCCAAACAACGCCAAGTTTAGGCAACCACCGCCGAATCGTTGAGGAATGAACCTGCAGCGAAAATAAGCGGTTAACCTCAAGAGCTATTAATTCAGTACTCCAGCGGGAACGTTGGTATCCAAGCTCTTGGGGGGACAATTGAAGCAGTAGTTTGATTACACTCGTTATTTGTTGGAAAGGAAGCACACAGGAACGGCCTCTGGTTGAAGACTCCAGCCCCTCAATGCCACATTCAGTGTACCAACTGACCCATCTGTTGATTGAAGAACGCGCTGCAGCTATCAAGCCTGATACTTCAGTAACAGTACGTCCAGATGCCAACAAGAGAATGGCATTCAGGCGACGGCACTCGTCTTTATCTCTGGTTTTATACATCTTTTTTTGTATTCGACGTCTTTCAGAGCGGGTTGGTAATGTTAGAATCATGATCTCGGCTCGGTTTGTGTGAGTTGGTTGGTTTGGCGATTGATCAGAACGCTTGAATCGAGCCGAGTTCCTTCTATTTTCGAAACGCAGTGATCTACATTTAGGAACTAATGAAATGGACACCTCCCCACAAAGACTTCAGTGAGCCATGCTGTAAGTGCAAACCAACAGCAATATGAAGAGGTGTCCCATGGAACAAATTATCGGAATTGATCTGGCAAAGCGAGTTTTTCAGGTGAATATCGTATCTGCGCAGGGTGAGAAGAAAGCGAATAAAATGATCACCCGTGAAAAATTGACGGCGTTTATTGTTCAGCAGCCTCCGTCCCGTATTGTGATGGAAGCGTGCGGCAGTGCAAATTACTGGTCACGCCAGTTCAGGCAATACGGACATGAAGTTAAACAAATCAGTCCACAGTATGTTGCCCCCTTCAGAATGGGCAGTAAAAATGACAAAAATGATGCAGCTGCAATTGTCGAAGCTGACAGTCGCCCGGGTATGCGCTATGTGCCGGAGAAGTCTATTGAACAGCAGGATATTCAGTGTCTGCACCGGGTTCGCCAGCGGCTGATGAAAAACAAAACCGCGCTGATTAACCAGATACGGGGGCTAGGCCTGGAATACGGTATTGCCATACCGGAAGGGGCTCATAAAATTATGGCCCACCTGCCTGAGCACCTGGAGGATGCAGAAAATGAGCTCACCACGCTCAGCCGGGAGCTGTTCCATGAGATGTTGCAGGAACTTCAGGACAATCAGCAGCGGATTAAAACTCTGGATCTGCGCCTTGCGCTTATCAGCCAGCAAAATGAGGATACCCTCAGACTGAAAAGCATACCTGGTATCGGGCCATTAGGGGCTTCAGCCTTGACGGTAGCTCTGGGCGACAGTGCTGATTTTCAGAATGGCCGGCATTTTGCCAGCTATCTGGGGCTGGTTCCGAAGGAGCACAGCAGTGGTGGTAAAGTCAAACTACTCGGGATAACAAAACGCGGAGATGGTTATCTGCGAGGACTGATTATTCATGGCGCCCGCTCAGTGGTTTACCGGGTCATCAACCTTCCGGAAGAACGATGTGGAGGTCTCCAGCGGTGGCTGAAAGGTATTATTGCCCGAAGTGGCGTAAACAAAGCTGTAGTGGCGCTGGCTAACAAAAATGCCCGAATAGCGTGGGCGCTAATAAACCAAAAAACAGAGTATATCGTTAAGTAACTAACTGATTTTAATAAGTCCAAAGAGTTGATGTGCTGACAGGTAGAACCGACTCTCTGTGAACCTGACAAATAGCTGGGCTGCTAAAAGCCATGGCACTAATGAGGACAGAGAGTACGGATGTTCATCAGGGCTCACGAAGCCGGATATATGTGTGTGGCTACTTTGTCAGAAAGAGACCTGCCGGTGCTTGCATCGGAGAGGTGTCCATATA
>NZ_JBKORF010000077.1:0-54312 GCF_047314685.1 Shewanella sp. BJSY2023SW001 | reverse complement strand
GAAAGCTGGCGTTGGTACCCACTGGTGCAACGTCTGACGGTACTGCGTGGAGTACGTTTCTTATCCGCTATGACCCTATTGGCGGAACTGGGTGACCTCAGACGCTTTGCTTCTCCGCGTTCACTGATGAACTTTGTCGGTTTGACACCCAGCGAACACTCCAGTGGTCAGCGGGAACGGCGTGGCGGCATCACTAAGTGCGGCAATAGCCACGCCAGACGCATCCTTATTGAATCGGCCTGGGCCTATCGTTTCCCCGCTCGGGTCTCGAGGGAATTGGAAAGTCGCCAACAAGAGCACTCTATCAAACTGCAAACTCGCTCATGGGAAATCCAGCAGCGCCTATGTCGACGCTTTCATGCTTTAAAAGCAAGAGGCAAAGAATACAATAAAGTCGTTACCGCTGTGGCTCGCGAACTGACAGGCTACATTTGGGATTTAGCCCAAGGTTTTGATGCCGATATGCCACAACAAGCGTACTGAATTACATTTAAAAATCACTCTGGCAGCGCCGGACGGCGGCAGCGGTGCGAGCAATCCTCGAGGGCGTTAAGCGGTCACATCCGCGCTCCTAGACTGAGGCAAGGCTCCTGCGGCGAACACAAGTAATGCGAATAACCAAACTCGCGGATATCAGCAAGGTCAACCGCCGACACTTACTCGCCAAAGTCCGACTGTCAGAGTGCCCTTACCGGAGATTTTTGGGTCTCCGGTAAGGACACTTTTACCTATTTGACAAAGGGAATCATATCAACGCCCGTATTTGCGGCTGGTTTGGAGCGAAGCGGAAAAGCAGCCCGACAATATACGCTTGTTATGCAAACTGGATATTCGCTCAATTATCGTTTCGAACTTCCCACCTAAATATGATGTCGTTCTCGAAAATATCAATAAGCTGAATTAGTACGTAAAATGTAGTGTTTGCGGGTTTGACGATTGCTATCATTCCTTTTTTCATTCTTGCGAAATGGCTTGGGAATCGAAATACCATTGGGTCAGAGATATCTCCAAAATTTCTAGCACCCGAGGCTACTCTTACCGCACCATTGTTACTTAAAAGATCAACGCATCCGTGACCTGATTGCAATGTGGCCCACTTTATATTGATGACTCGTAAGTCTTTCTTGCTAAACTGTACCTCAATCTCCGTACCACTATGAACAACGGGAATTCTTCTCTTTCCGCAGCCAAAAACTTTATGAATATCTCCAAATTCAAAGGTATCTTCTTCTACAGCGGCCCTTAACTTTCTATTAAAAAAGCTCACATTAATGTTGTTTTTCAGCAGCTTTCTATAACCTTGAGAATAAATCGTTCCGTTTGGATCTAAAACGCCGATTACAACTTCACTTACTCCAGAATTTATTAATAGCTGAGCGCATGGTTCAATTTCTTGCCCGTCATTCAATTCAACACACGGTTCTAGTGTTGTATAAACAGTCGAGCCTTGTACTTCTTCACAAGTCAGTTTTCTTATCGCTATACGTTCAGCATGTACGCCTTTTTCTTCCCCTCTATAACCTGTCGATAGTACCTCTCCGCTCTTAGCGATTACAGCACCAACTCTAGGGAATTCTTTACACTTGAGGTGTTCCTCAATTGCTAATTTCATTAAGTCTGATCTTGAATATTTTTTAGACATATTCACCTAATATGCATAATAGCTGTATAGTACGCATGCGCGTTTTAGTCCTCGGAGGAGTGTAAACGCGCATCGCTATCTGTTTGAATTAGCTGGATATAAAGAGTTTAGTCCAAATATCCCTTGCAGCTAAACGCGCATGCGCGGTTTCCAAACCTATTATCTACCCGCTGCACTTTTCAACTATATGAATTTAATGCTATTTTTTAAAAGTTACGGAAATAACGCGCAAACTTAGCTGCAAATTCCCGGCATATTGTCAGGAACGTCAATAATACTGCTGTATAGAAAATCAGTTCTGAGGTACTTACCATGAGCGCTTCAAGCCCTGCAACCAAGGGCCTTAAAACCAAGCACCTTAAAACCAAGCCCCCTAAAACCCAGGCCCTACAAAAAGCGTTTAGTAAAGCCATGGCTACCGCACGGGTCCAAACTCTGTTCGTCCCTGCGTTCCGCTGAAAACGGAAAAGTGTTGTTACTTTCGTCCTTAAGCTTAAGGAAGTGCTAAAGCTAAGCGTTTGAATTGGTTATACAATACCCAGTACTTAATTTGAAAACAATTAGCCAAAGGTCAAGTTTTTAGCAAAGGTTATAAAACCCTGATTTTTTGGGTGTTAACAACATAATTCGCCATGAAAACAACTGTGCCCGGCAAATCATATGAGCAATATTCCAATTGATTGCCTTGCTTAAATTGCCTGTTTCAGTGCTTGATGGCTGGGGGCTATGTCAGTTGTTATCGCCGACCAATACGACTAAGTCCGCTTGGGTTTGTGTGCTCGTTGAAAACGGCTGCCAGGATGGGCATGAACGGGAACTGGCTTGGGGGGAGGGCAGCCTAAAGCTGCTGTCAGAGAAGCTTTTCTATGTTAGCCTTGCCTTGTTTATGAAGTTTATTGTCGTTTTGCCTCTGGCAAATAGTAAGATTTCAACTTGTATTCAGGGATGAAAAATGCAAATACGTTTGGCTACTGAAATGGATTTGGAGCAACTGATCCTGTTGTTTGATGAATATCGGCAGGAGATGGGGCAAGAGTCGGATCTCGGTCGTTGTCGCGAATTTTTACGCTGTCGCTTGCAGGAAAATGATTCGATGATCTTTATCGCCACCGAGGGTGATTATCCGGTGGCCTTCACTCAGCTCTTTCCTTCATTCTCTTCTTTGTTACTCCAGCCCTTGTGGTATCTCGATGATCTTTTTGTATTGCCCGATTACCGTGGTCAGGGAATTGCCAAAGAACTCACCCATAGAGCCCGTACTCTGGCACAGAATGCCAAGGTGTTGGCGGTGAAACGCAAATTCGGTGAGTCCTCCATGTCGGCAACCGGGGATGACACAGAGCAAGGTCTGTATCACGCACTACTTTAATCTGCTGCCCCCTGTTTGCTACCATTAGCGGGTTTTAATTTCAGGGGATTTCAGATTGAAAACAGCAGTACAACAGACACCTGTGCTCGACAAGAGCGCGGTTACCAATCTCTTGGCGCTGGCCATTATGCTGACCGGCTATGGCATGCACTCAGATGTGTTATTTAACATAGGCCTATTTGCCGTATCCGGCGCCATTACCAACTGGCTGGCGGTGCATATGTTGTTTGAAAAGGTACCGGGTCTCTATGGTTCAGGGGTGATCCCGGCTCGTTTCGAACAGTTTAAGCAAGCGATCAGCGAGCTGATGATGGAGCAGTTCTTCTCTGAGGCCAACATAGACCGTTTCCTGTCTACCCGCTCGGACAAGCAGAGCCTGGATCTCTCCGGTGTTATCACCAAGGTAGACTTGGCTCCGGCCTTTGATGCTCTGGTGGCCACTGTGGCCCAGTCATCATTGGGGGGCATGTTATCCATGTTTGGCGGCGAGGAAGCTCTCGCGCCGCTCAAGCAACCCTTTATTGAAAAGATGCAGCAGTCGCTGGCGGATATTGCCAAGAGTGATGATTTTTACGAGCTGCTCAAGGGCGAGCTGGAGCAGCCCGGAGTGATGGCCGATATGCGCAGCCAAATTCAGGATATTGTCGAGCAGCGGTTGGCCGAGTTAACGCCGCAGTTGGTCAAAGAGATGGTGCAGCAGATGATTAAAACTCACCTGGGCTGGCTGGTTGTCTGGGGCGGTGTCTTTGGCGGTTTGATAGGGCTGGTCAGCGTATACCTGCAACGCTTGCTATAACTATGGCTATCAGGCATTAGCGATAAGCGCGGTCAAGTAGCAGCTTTTCAGCATATTAAGTATTACAGCAATCAAGTCGCCCAAGCGGCGGGAGGAAAGCCATGGCGTTACATCATACGATTAACTATCTTGAACTTCCCGCCCGGGAACTGGAAGCCACCAAGGCGTTTTTTCAGGCGGTGTTTGGTTGGGGCTTTGTTGACTATGGCCCGGACTACAGTTGTTTTACCCAGGCCGGGATCGATGGCGGTTTTTTCCGTTCATCGGTGAACTTCGATACCCTCAATGGCTGCCCGCTGTTGGTGCTCTACTCAAACGATTTGAATGCCAGCCTGGAAGCCGTCAAGGCCCATGGCGGCGAGATCAGTAAAGATATTTTCAGTTTTCCCGGCGGTCGGCGCTTTCATTTTCGCTGCCCGAGCCAAAACGAGTATGCCGTCTGGTCTGAATAAACCCGGACGCTTCTCCCTTTACAAGGAAGGATTATGCCTCACTGTATTATTGAGTATTCGGCGCCCTTGGCGCAGCAGTTGTCGATTACCAAGCTGGTTCAGGCGGTGCACCAAGGTGCCATAGACTCAGGCTTGTTCACACCATCTGCCATCAAGAGTAGGGCGCATGCCTGTGAGCATTTCCTGGTAGGGGAGGACAGCGCGCAAACCTTTATCCATGTGCGTTTGGCCATTATGCCGGGACGCACCGATGAGCAAAAGCAAGCCCTGACCCAAAGCGTGTTTGCCGCACTGGAGCCGATTGCGGCCAAAGCCGACAGTATCTCGCTGGAGGTTACTGAGCTGCATCAGCCAAGCTACCTTAAGCGCGGTAGCTAAGAAGCTAATATGTCCCGGCAGCCAAAGCGCAGTAACAGGGTGGACTCTCCCTGTATTCGTCACTGCTGCCTGGACCTGCAAGATGTTTGCCTGGGCTGTTTCAGGACGCTGGAAGAAATTCTGGCCTGGCATCAGGCAACGGACAGCGAGCGGCAGGCTATTCTCGAGCGCTGCCGGCAGCGACAAGTTGAGCGTGACCAAGTAACGGCCGGGCTTAGAGTGCTGAGAACAAGGCGCAAGTGAACAAGCTCAAAGCAAATAAAGCGGCACAGAAGCGAAGCTCCTATTTCCGCTAATGAATAAAGGCGCCATTCGGCGCCTTTATGGTTTTTTCTTAAGCTCAGTAGGATGCGGTGTGCACAGAGCGCACCGCTCGGCCGGAAGGATCTATGATGCCGGATAGGCTCTCATCCCAGGCTAGCGCTTCCGGGGTAGAGCAGGCAACCGATTTACCACCCGGTACAGTCAATGCTGCCGACTCCAGCGGGAAGTGCTCTTCAAAGAAACTGCGATAGAAGTAGGCCTCCTTGGTTTCCGGCGTGTTGTGCGGGAAGCGGAAACGGGCGTTGGCCAGCTCTTTATCCTCCACCTGGGCTGCTGCATGTTCTTTCAGACCGTCAATCCAGGAGTAACCCACACCGTCACTGAACTGCTCTTTCTGGCGCCAGGCGACTTCGGCCGGGAGCTTATGCTCGAAGGCTTCACGCAGAATATGCTTTTCAATCCGGCCATCGCGCGACATCTTGGCTTCTGGGTTCAGGCGCATGGCCACGTCCATAAACTCCTTGTCAAGGAAGGGTACTCGGGCTTCCAGGCCCCAGGCTGCCATGGCCTTGTTAGCCCGCAGGCAGTCGTACAGGTGCAGCTTGTCGAGTTTACGCACCAGTTCTTCGTGGAAGGCTCGGGCGTTTGGTGCCTTGTGGAAATAGAGGTAACCGCCGAACAGTTCATCGGCCCCTTCGCCTGAGAGCACCATCTTGATCCCCATAGCCTTGATCTTGCGCGCCATCAAATACATGGGGGTTGCAGCGCGAATGGTGGTGACATCATAGGTTTCCAGGTGATAAATCACCTCCTTGATGGCATCCAGGCCTTCCTGGAAGGTGAAGTGCAGCTCATGGTGTATGGTGCCTATGGCATCGGCGACCTTTTGTGCCGCCGCCAGATCCGGCGCCCCTTTCAGGCCCACGGCAAAGGAGTGCAGCTGTGGCCACCAGGCATCGGAGGCATCGTTGTCTTCAATACGGCGTTTGGCAAAAGTTTGGGTTATGGCGGAAATCACCGAGGAGTCCAGCCCGCCAGATAGCAAAACGCCATAGGGCACATCTGACATCAACTGGCGTTTTACCGCGGCTTCCAACGCTTCGCGCAGCTCTTCGCTGGAGGCGCTGTTTTGGGCAACCGCTTCATAGTCGCGCCAGTCACGCTGATAGTATTGCACCGGCGCGTCATCTGCACTGTAGAGGTAATGCCCGGGGCTGAATACTTCCACAGTTTTACATACGGGAACCAGTGCCTTCATCTCGGAGGCGACATAGAAGTTGCCACTGGTATCGCGGCCGGTGTAAAGCGGGATGATCCCCATGTGATCCCGGCCTACGAGGTAGCAGTCCTTGGCCTTGTCATAGAGTACGAAGGCAAAAATACCGTTGAGCTTATCGAGAAAGTCGCAGCCATATTCCTGATACAGCGCCAGGATCACTTCGCAATCCGAGTTGGTCTGGTAGCTGTACTTGTCGCCGAGCTCGGCCTTGAGTTCTTTGTGGTTGTAGATTTCACCGTTGACTGCCAATACCAATTGGCCGTCTGCAGATAACAGCGGCTGGGCGCCGTGTTCGATATCGACAATGGCCAGCCGCTCATGGGCGAGAATCGCTCTTGGAGTGGTATGAATACCCGACCAGTCCGGGCCGCGGTGGCGCATCAGTTTGGACATCTCCAGCGCTGTGCTTCTCAGAGCGGCGGCATCAGACTGGATATCGAGAATGGCAAAAATTGAACACATGGTAAGACTCCAAACTTGGTGTTTCTTCAGCAATGGCTTCACTTTGCCTGTAGAATTCTCAAAAGCCAAGTGTTATTTTTAAATATAAATCATAAAAATGGCCCAATTTATAAGTTTTAACCTGTTTGTTTGGTGGCTTTTTTGCAGGTTGAATAATTTAATCGCTTAATTGGTGAAAGATCTGCATTTAAGCTCGCTGTAACAGCGTGCAAATTGGCGCTTTCCCAAAGCCGCTGCTTTTATCGGCGATCGATTTATCGGCCCGGAAAACAACACAAAAAGGCGCCGAAGGCGCCTTGGGGGATGGGGAAATGTGTCTGGTTAAATCGTTGGAGTAACGCCGGTTTCCGGTCGCAAGCGATAAAACTCTGTGCCCTCGAAGTAACCCGGGCGATCGGCCGAATCCGCCAAGCGTTCGGCGGCCTTGTAGTACACGGCCAGATCTTCCAGCGCGCCGGAGAGATCCCAGTTGGCATGATACTCATCACAGAGGTTGTGATAGCAGCCTTTCATCTGCTGCTTCATCGCCGCTTTGTAGTTAGCGGTGGCCTGATCTACAGGTTCGCTGCCGCCACCGGCAAATACCGCAGGTACGCCATACTGGGCAAAACTGAAGTGATCCGAGCGGAAGAAACCGCCGGACTCGGGGTGTTTCTCTGCCGTGGCATAGCGGCCCTGGGTCTTGAGCGCGGCTTCCAGATAACGCTCCAGCTCAGACTTGCCTTTGCCCACTATGGTAAAGTCTTTGGTGCGGCCATAGATATTGGTGCTGTCGAGATTAATCACCCCTATGGTGTTTTCCAACGGGTACGCCGGTTGGGCGGCATAGAAACGTGATCCCAGCAGACCTTGCTCTTCGCCTGTGGTGGCGATAAAAGTCAGCGAGCGCTTCAGGCGCTTGCCAGCCTTGGCGTCGGCGGCAAACTCACGGGCGATGGCCAGCATGCCGGCGATGCCGGAGGCGTTGTCCATGGCGCCATTGAACACCTTGTCGCCTTCGGTCGAACTGCTCATGCCCAGATGATCCCAGTGGCCGGTAAACAGAATATGCTCATTGGCGCGGCTGCTGCCCGGCAGAGTGGCAACCACATTGTAGCTGTCGCCATACTCGGCCTTGTTATCGAAACCTATGCTGGCGGTTTGCCCCAGCGTCAGTTGCAGTGGGCCGTGGGCAGCGCGGCTGATGGCGCTGTCCAGTTCAAGCCCGGCCTTGGCAAACACTTTTTTGGCGGCGTTCAGGGTTATCCAGCCTTCCACTGCCACTCGCTCGTTGCCGGAGTCCGAGGCCAGATCCTGCTGTGGGCCGGTCCAGCTGTTCTCCACCACAGACCAGGGATAAGCGGCAGGAGCCGTGTCGTGAATGATAATGGCGCCCAATGCGCCTTGACGGCTGGCTTCTTCATACTTGTAGGTCCAGCGACCGTAATAGGTCATCGCCTTGCCGTTGAATTTACCGAGATCCGGGCGGGCAAAGCCGGGGTCATTCACCAGAATAAGGGCGATTTTGCCCTTCATGTCCAGGCCCTGGTAGTCGTTCCAGTCGTACTCGGGGGCGTTGATACCGTAACCGACAAACACCAGTGGTGCGTTGGTGATATCGACGCGTTTGACATCATGGCGACTGCCGAGCACCAGATCCTGGGGATATTGAAAATCGATACCGGCTAACTGTATTGCCTGGGTTTCACTGGCGGTATAGCTCACCATGGGCACTTTTTGCAAAAAGCTGCCGCTGGCGCCGGGCTCAAGCCCCATAGCGGCAAAGGCCTTGCTGAGATAGTCCAGGGTCAGCTGCTCGCCGTGGGTAGTCGGCGCCCGGCCTTCAAATTCATCCGAGGCCAAGGTTTGGATGTCCTGGCGAAACTCATGTTCATTGAAACTGACAACGCGGATGGGGTCGTCGGCAGTATTGTTTTGGCTGCAGGCACTCAAGAGTGCCAGGGTACACAGGGGGATCATCAAGCGCATAAGGGATCCTGTTGTTGCTTTTATTGTCAGGTATGAAGTGGCAACGGCTTTGCCTTTGCCTGTGCGCTATCATGGACGAAAAAACGCCCCCGGCACAAGCGGAGGCGGTAAAAGGAATGTTACCAATGGTTTCAGATCACGTCGATGTCGGCGGCGCAGGCAAACACATGGTTGGGACGGAAGGGCTCTTTTTCTATGTCTTCCAGCTTGCTGACCCCACTGGTGACCAGTATGGTTTCCAGTCCGGCCTGAAAACCAGCCAGAATATCGGTACGCATGTTATCACCGATAATCACGGTATTTTCGGAATGACCATCTATATGGTTCAGCGCCGAGCGGATGATCCAACTGCTGGGTTTACCCACGTAGAAGGGCCTGCGACCGCTTATTCTTTCTATAGGCGCGCAGAGAGCGCCACAGGCGGGACTATAAGCCGGACCATGGGTATCCGGGTTGGTGGCAATAAAACGGGCGCCATCGGCAACAAAACGGGCGGCCTTATGGATCATGTCCCAGTTGTAGGAGCGGGTTTCGCCGACGATAACAAAGTCGGGGTTGATATCGGTAATGGTAAAGCCGGCCTTGTAAAGTTCGTGGGTGAGGGCACCTTCACCTATGACAAAGGCCTTGCTGCCTTCCTGGTGCCTGAGAAAGTCGGCGGTCGCCATGGCCGAGGTATAGAAACACTCTTCGGGAATATGCAGCCCGGCGGCGCCGAGGCGGTTTTGCAGATCTTTACCCGTCTGTACCGGGTAGTTGGTCAAGATGACCAAGGGATTTCCCTGTTCCAGTACCCGGGCGATAAACTTGTCACTGCCGGGGATTAACTTGTTGTCGTGCATCAGCACGCCGTCTATATCGCAGATAATATTCTTCATGCGCGTCTCGTTCTGTCCTGATAACTGCCCCTATCTAACGCCATTGGTCATAAAATTACAATTGGCCGCGGTAAAAAGCCGGTAACGGAGCGTCATATCCAGGTAAATTAAGGGAAGAGGCAAGCTTGTGCCATAGCTGTAATAGCCATTGTTGTAATGAAAAAAGGAGCCGTATGGCTCCTTTTTGCTGAATTAATCAACCTAAGGAAGGTGCGAACAAGTCCCATGCGTGCTCTGCGTCGGCTTACGGGCATGGATGCAAGGCGTGGTTCGCAGCAAATGGCCGTAGTCCTTTGTAAGAATTCCCTAAGTTTACTCAGAGATCAGTCCGGGGCGTAGCCGTTGGGGCCGATGGCTTCATCGTCGAGCCAGGCCTTACCGTCAACCATCTTCAGTCGGCCCTGGCAGAACCAGCGCACCACTATCGGGTAGATGGCGTGTTCCTGCTCGTGCACCCTGGCCGCCAGAGTTGCCACTGTGTCATCGGCAAACACAGGGACTTTGGCCTGCAAAATCACCGGGCCACTGTCCAGTGCCGGGATAACGAAATGAACACTGGCGCCATGTTCGCTGTCACCGGCTTCGATGGCGCGCTTGTGGGTATCCAATCCAGGATACTTGGGCAGCAGTGACGGGTGGATATTGAGCATCTTGCCCTGGTAACGGCTGACCAGCTCATCACTGAGAATACGCATAAAGCCGGCCAATACGATGAGGTCGGGCTGATATCTGTCGATAGCCGCCTGCAGTCTGGCATCGTATTGGGCGCGGGACTCCTCTTTGCGGGCGATGACGCAACTGGTGTCTATTTCGGCATGATGGGCCCGGATCAGACCATAGGCATCGGCCTTGTTGCTGATCACTCCGACCACGCGCCCTGGCATCTTGCTATCACAGCTGTCGATAACAGCCTGCAAATTACTGCCATTGCCCGAAATCATTACCAATATGCGACAACTCTCCTGCATTAAAGGATCTCCACTTGCTCTTCTTGTTGAGTACGATTGGCGATAGTGCCTATCTGCCAGGCGTTTTCACCTTTGGCTTTGAGTAGCTCAATGGCGGCGGCAGCTTCAGCCTGAGGCAGGGCAACTATCATACCTACACCACAGTTAAAGGTGCGGTACATTTCATGTTCTGTGATATTACCGGCTTGCTTGAGCCAGTTGAATACGCTGGGCCACTGCCAGGACTCGCCCTGGATAACGGCCTTGGCGCCTTCGGGCAGTACCCTTGGAATGTTTTCCCAGAAACCGCCGCCTGTGATATGTACCATGGCGTGAACCGGGTGTTTTTCCAGCAGTTCCAGCAAAGGTTTGACATAGATGCGGGTCGGTTCCAGCAGGTGATCGATAAGCGGCTTGCCGTCCAGATCTTGCTGTGGGTCGGCCTGGCTGACTTCCAGGACTTTACGGATCAGTGAGTAACCGTTGGAATGAGGACCACTGGAGCCCAGGGCTATCAGTGCATCACCGGCCTGTACCTTGCTGCCGTCGATGATGGCTTCTTTCTCCACCACACCGACACAAAAACCGGCCAGATCATAGTCAGCGCCTTCGTACATGCCGGGCATTTCGGCGGTTTCACCACCGATCAGGGCACAACCGGATTGGAAGCAGCCTTCGCCGATACCTGTAACCACGTCAGTCGCCACATTGACGTCCAGCTTGCCGGTAGCATAGTAGTCGAGGAAAAACAGCGGCTCGGCGCCTTGAACCAGCAGGTCGTTGACACACATGGCCACCAGGTCGATACCGACAGTGTCATGCTTTTTGAAGTCAATGGCCAGGCGCAGTTTGGTGCCCACACCATCGGTACCGGAAACCAGCACAGGGTGCTTGTATTTGGTTGGCAGTTCACACAGGGCGCCAAAACCACCCAGGTTGCCCATGACTTCAGGACGGTGAGTGCGTTTGACTACGGACTTGATGTTATTGACGAGTGCGTTGCCTGCATCGATATCGACACCGGCGTCTTTATAGCTCAGTGGGGTAGGGGTACTCACTTGATCCTCTCGGGTACATCGTTATGGATTTTATGCGGCGCTATTCTAGCAGTTTGCCGGGGGGCTCGAAAGCCAAGATTGCACTTTATTCATAGGGATATAAGTCACGATTTACCAGATTTATAAAACTTTCTGTTTTACCGCTGGAACAAATCAACTAAAATCTCACAAATTTGCCCAAATCCGGCTGGTTTGTGCTCTGCACGCCTGGAGCTGCCAGTCTGATTGCTCGTCCCGCCCGCAAGATCAGGAGAAAAAGAATGAAAGTTGTCGAGGTTAAACACCCGCTGGTACGCCACAAAATTGGTTTGATGCGTGAAGCTGAGATCAGCACCAAACGTTTTCGTGAGCTCGCCGCCGAGGTTGGCAGCCTGTTAACCTACGAGGCAACCGCAGGTTTGGAAACCGAAACAGTGACCATTGAGGGCTGGAACGGTCCGGTTGAAGTGGAACAGATCAAAGGCAAGAAGGTGACTGTAGTGCCTATCCTGCGTGCCGGTCTAGGCATGATGGATGGCGTGCTGGAGAACATTCCCAGTGCCCGTATTTCAGTCGTCGGTGTTTACCGTGACGAAGAAACCCTGGAGCCTGTGCCTTACTTCGAGAAGCTCGCCAGCGATATGGAAGAACGTTTGGCACTGGTGGTTGACCCCATGCTGGCTACCGGCGGCTCCATGATTTGCACCATAGACTTGCTGAAAAAGCGCGGCTGTAAGCATATCAAGGCGCTGGTGTTGGTTGCGGCGCCTGAAGGCGTTAAAGCATTGGAAGAGGCGCATCCCGATATCGAACTTTACACGGCTTCTGTCGATGATTGCCTGAACGACAAGGGCTATATCCTGCCAGGTCTGGGTGATGCCGGTGACAAGATTTTCGGTACCAAATAAGTCTCTTTAGTGAGCATAAGAAAAGGCGCCCTCGGGCGCCTTTTTGCTTATTTCAGCTTTACTTGCTTAACCCTTACTTGTTGCTACTGACCTTAGGCGGTTTTCATCACGATAACAGCGGCGATAACCACGGCTATGCCGACCCAACCTATGGGCTTGAGTCTTTGTTTGAACAGCAAGGCGCCGCCGATAGCTGTGCCCAAAATGCCGATAGCGCCCCAGGAGGCATAGGCGATCGCCAGGTCTATCTCTTTCACTGCCTGTGCCAGCAGAGTAAAGGCGCTCAGCACCAGCAAGATTGCCAGCACGCCCCATAATTTACGTTTGAATCCGTTGGAGCGGGTGAGCGCCATATTGGCGGCAATATCAATCAAGGCGGCCAGCACCACATAGCCAAACGAGAGCGTCAGAAACTGGTTCATGTTAACCTCCGTTACAAGCTACTTGCGGCGCTGCTTGCTCTCAAACCAGTGTCCTGACCTTTGGGTTTATCACCTTGATGGCCCTCGCCCAGAGTCACCAGCACTATACCCAGGATGGCCAAGGCCAGTCCGGCAAGTTCCTGCGGGTTGAGCCTGGAGTCAAATAACAACATGGATACCAGAGTGATCAGGGCTATGCCCAAGCCTTCCCAAACCGCATAAGCCACGCCTATGGCAATTTTTTTCGCCGCCAGTGATAAAAAGAAGTAGGACACACCAATCAAGAGGTACATCAGCAGATAGCCCCAGATAGAACTTTCAGGTCCCAGTAGGTTCATGGTACTGGTACCTGCCACTTCGGCGGAAATTGCAAACAATAGAAATACCCGTGCAAGGATCATAATTCACCTTCTACATGAAATGAAAAATATGCATAACGGAGAATCGCACATTACACCCGAATCTATCTGGCCAGATAAGTCATAAAAAAGGAGTAACAATAATTTAAGTGGCAATTCCAAACTTACACCGCTAGGTTAACTGTTCGGGTTTTGACTTGATAGGTAATTGAGATATTCAAATATGAATATCTGTTACGCTCTAAACTGATGTTGGCGTTGGTTGAAATGTGTCTTGTACCACCTTGTGAAGATGCTGGTGCAGAGGGTGATTACGGTAGGTCTGTAAAAAGCCGCCGGAAACCACGAAGTGACTGAATTCGTGATTAACCTGGGGCATGGGGAAGGAGGCCAGTTCCGGCATCAATCTGGCAGTACCTTGACTGGCGTACATGATGGCGTCGGTTTCCAACAACATCTGACAGGCTACCCTCAGGTTGTATGATTTGAGTAATACATGAGGCTGATAGCCCATACGCTGATACTCAGATTCCACAGTGCATTGCGGATTGTAGGAGGCCGGTGCTGGCAGGGAGACTATCGGCAGCGTGGACACAGTTTGCCAATCATTTTCAGCGCCGAGCAGCGGATGATCTTTGCGTGCCAGGATCACCCGTTTTTCGGTGAATAGCGGCCGCATATAGATATCCTTCGACAGCTCGGTTTCCTGATCCAAAATACAATAATCGTGAATGCCTTCGAGCATCTCATCATGGCTGTAACCGTTCCAGCTGGAAAAGGTGAAGCTGGCTTTGGGAAAGGCCTGGTGACAGCTTTGCAGCAATCTTTGTCCCTGTTCATCCATAAGGTAGGGATCTGTCACTATGGCTATTTGCCCAGTGTAGGTGTTGGCGCTGAAGTCTTCGAACTCCAGCAGAACTTTTTCGATAGGGGCCAGAATATTGTCAAACTCTTCTGCCAGGCGCAGCGCCATGGGGGAGGGTTCTACACCATGGGGTTTACGAACAAACAGGGGGTCCTGGAAGGTTTGCTTAAGGCGCATCACACCGCGGCTGGCACTGGGCTGAGAAATCCCAAGTTGCATGGCAGCCAGTTTGATACTGCGATTGTCGACAACCGCCTTAAGCAGGCGCATCAGATTAAGATCCAGGGTATCCAGTTCGTGAGCCATTTATCTATTAACCATTATGTTATCAGATGCCGTCTTAATTTGAGCGAACGGCAGAAGATAAAGCATTCAACCTGCAGCGGCAATGACTACAGAGAGTTTCAGAATAACACAACCAGTTTTAAAAGCGTGAAGCTGGTATTGTTTCATGCCGGACTTTAAAAAAGCACTGACACAGTTGGCACGGGATTTAAATGGCTCCAGTTGAACCGCTTAATCTTGATTGTTTTAGTGAAGGGAAAGGGGCCATTCCAATAATAAGTTCAAGGGCTCCGCTAAAGGAGCCCTTGGTTTATCAGCGATTAAGTGCGATTAAATGTGAGGCGTTGGCCCAGGGTATTGTCGATAAAGCGACTGCCGTCAAACAGTTGCTTACCATTGACCCAAGTACCACTGATAGAGGCGGCAAACTTGTGGCCGGTGAAGGGTGACCAACCGCAGTGATAACGGGTGTTTTCCAGCGTGGCCTCGAAGGGCTTGTTGAGATCCACCAATACCAGATCCGCCAGATAACCTTCGCGCAGATAGCCCCTGTCTTTGAGTTCAAAGCGCTCGGCCACCGCATGGCTGGTCTTTTGGACGATTTTTTCCAGACTGAAGTGCCCCTTGGCATGCAGATCCAGCAGACTGAGCAGTGCATGTTGCACCAGCGGCAAACCGGACGGCGCCTTGAAGTAGCTGTCGGCTTGCTTCTCTTCCCAGGTGTGCGGCGCGTGATCTGTGGCGATAATGTCAATGATGTCGCGATTGACGGCATCTATCAGTGCCTGTTGGTCGGCAAGGGTCTTGATGGCCGGGTTACACTTTATCTGGCTGCCGAGGCGGGCGTAGTCACTGTCGTTGAACGAAAGATGGTGTACACAGACTTCGGCGGTAATGTTGGCACCCCTGAGCTGTGCCAGCTGCTTGGCCGGCTCAAACAGATAGAGTTCGTCGGCCGTGGTCAAATGCAGTACATGCAGACGCGCCTTGTGACGAATGGCCAGGTCGGTCGCCAGTTGAGATGACTTGAGGCAGGCTTCGCGGGAGCGGATTTCGCCGTGCAGCTCCATAGGTATGGCGTCACCGTATTTTTCACGCATGGCGGCTTCATTGGCGGCTATGGTGGGGCTGTCTTCACAGTGAGTGGCAATGACCACAGGAGAGTTGGCGAAGATGCCGTCCAGAGTGGCACTGTTATCCACCAACATATTACCGGTAGAGGCGCCCATAAAGATTTTCACCCCGCAGGCCTGGTTGGGATCGAGACGTTTAATCTCTTCCAGGTTATCGTTGGTGGCGCCGAGATAGAAAGCAAAGTTGGCCAATGAACTTTGAGACGCGCGGGTATACTTGTCTTCCAGCGCCTGCAGATTGGTGGTCTGCGGATTCACATTGGGCATTTCCATAAAGCTGGTGATACCCCCGGCCACGGCGGCGCGGGATTCACTGGCGATGGTGCCCTTATTGGGGAAACCCGGCTCGCGGAAATGCACCTGATCGTCGATCATCCCCGGCAGCAGGTGTTTACCCTGAGCATCTATGACTTGAGCCCCTGCCGGAGCCGTGATCTGGGAGGCAATCTGGCTGATGCGGCCGTTGTCGATCAGCAGATCCTGAGTACGGATTGTTCCTTCATTAACCAATTGGGCGTTGCAGATGAGGGTTTTCATAGGATACCTGATTAGCGTTATTAATATTGGCAGTGACTTGCGTATAATACCGGAAACTCAAGCAAAAAGCTGTGGAGCTTTTGGACAAGATCACAGACTTTTTGCGAAATATACGTCAAGTGTCGATACCCTGGCCGGTATTGACGTAATCGGCGGCCAATATCGGCCGGCCGATAACACATGGGTGGACTGTTTATCTGCCTGGGAGCGAGAATGCAATTATTTGTCAAAGATTTAACTGTGGTTGATTTTTCTTACCTGTGCCCGTTTCGCGGCATGGTAGGCGAAAGCTGGATAGTCGATGTGCTGCTCGACGGTGGCCTGGATGAGCAAAACATGTTGCTCGACTTTTCCAAGGTCAAGCGCACCATAAAGCAAACCATAGATGAGGTGGCCGATCACCGTTTATTGATACCCACCGCCTGTAGCCAGGTGCGCTGGCAACAGCAGGGCGACAAGGTGTGGATGGACTTCCATAGTCTGCGCGGCAGCATTCACCTGGCTTGTCCGGCGCAGGCTTTCGCCCTTATCCCCAGCGAGATTATCGACTTTGACAGCGTGAACCAGTTTTTGCACAAGGCGCTGACAGATGCCTTGCCGGACAATGTTCAGGGCATCAGCCTGACACTTCGCAACGAGGTGCTGGAAACGCCCTATTACCATTACAGTCACGGCTTGCGTAAGCACGACGGTAACTGCCAGCGTATCGCTCACGGTCACCGCAGTCCTGTCAATGTGTTTGCCGATGGTATCGCCGCGCCCAAATGGGATGAATACTGGGCCAAACGTTGGAAAGATATCTACCTTGGCAGTGAAGAAGATGTGGTTGGTGTCAGTGAGCTTGAGTTGTCACCCCAAACCAAGATAGATGACAAGAGCCATATTGGCTTCAGATACCAAGCGCCGCAGGGTGATTTTCAGTTGGCGATGCCAAGAGACTGCTGTGATTTGATCCCCCACGACACCACGGTCGAACTGCTGGCCCATTTTATGGCCGACAGCATGGCGGGCTTTGAGCCGGGTAAACATTTTAAAGTGGTAGCCTTCGAGGGCATAGGCAAGGGCGCTATCGCATCGGCGCAGCATCAGGGCGACTGATAGATATTGCTTGGCCTGAGCCGGACCAAGAATAAGGTCAACCTAAAAGTAATCTAAAGGTATCCGCAAGTAGGCTGCACCTTGGCGTCTACGCGGCGCAAAGATAAAGAGGAACAAGAGTGAAGTTCAATAACAGCAAGATGCCAATCCCATCTTTTAAGGCGCTGCCGTTGATGCTGCTGGGCACTTTGGTTGTGAGTCCTATACTGCAGGCCGAATCCAAGTCTGAGCCCAACATCAAACCTGAGTCATCACGGGTGCAGTTTCAGGGCAAGTTTGAACAGGGAGCTCTGATTAGAGCCAGAACAGAGCCGGGTACTGAGGTAAGTCTCAATGGCGAGAGCATCACCTTGACGCCGGATGGCAGGTTTGCCTTTGGTTTTGAGCGTGAGGCCGCGCTCGAGCAGACGCTGACACTCAGTTACCCGGATGGCAGCAGTGAGAGCCGTAACCTCAAACTCGACAAGCGGGATTATCGCATTCAATACGTTGAGGGGATCAGCAAGAAAATCATGAAGCCGGATCCCAAGGCCCAGGAGCGCGCCGCCAAAGACAGCGCCCAGGTCAAGGCGGCCCGCAGCCATTTCAGTACCCAGCAGGCGTTTGCCGACGACTTTATCTGGCCGCTGACCGGGCGAATTTCAGGGGTTTATGGCAGCCAAAGGGTATACAACGGTAAGCCTGGCACACCGCACTATGGTGTGGATGTTGCCGCCAAAACCGGCACTGTGGTGGTGGCACCGGCCGATGGCGTTATCAGCCTGTCGGTACCTGACATGTTCTATTCCGGTGGCACCATGATTATCGACCACGGCTATGGTGTCAGTTCCAGCTTTTTGCACTTAAGCAAGCTGTATGTCAAAGAGGGCGATGAGGTGAAACAGGGCCAGGCGGTGGCCGAAGTGGGGGCGACCGGACGAGCCACAGGGCCACATCTGGATTGGCGGGTGAACTGGTATCAGATGCGTCTGGATCCTACCACTTTGGTGCCGCCAATGAGTCAGGTATTACAGCAAGCCAAGAGTGACGCGAAAAAGTAGCGCTTTACTTTTACTGACCGACACTCAATTTCATACGCCGCCGGACTTACCCCTCCGGTGGCGTTGTTTTTCCTTTGGCAGCCACAGGGTTGGAACGGCTTGGCTATACTCATTTTTATGAATATTGCCGGAAAAATAAGTGACTGATTTGAGACGTTGGGGGCGAGCCGATTGGCTACTGCTTTTGCTTGGAGGTCTGCTCTGCTATATCAGCGGCCGACTGGGGATGGCCACTCTGGTATTGCAGCCGAGCAATATCACCCTTCTATGGTTGCCTTCGGGGATAGGAGTGATCTTGTGCTTGCGTTTTGGCACAGTGGCTATTATCCCTTTATTTATCGCCTCCTTCCTGGCCAATTTCCCCGGACTCAATAGCAGCAATCTGCAGCAGGCACAGCTACACACCTGGATATCTGCCGCAATTGATGCCCTGATGCCGCTATTGGCCGCCCGAATGTTACGTTGGGCCCTGCCCATGGGGCTGCAAAGAGCCAGGGAGTTATTGCTCTTTGGTTTCTATGTTTGTGTTATCCCTGTGGCGCTGTCCAGTATTTTGCTGGCGCTAAATCTTGTTTGGGGCGGTTATATCGACCAGAGTTCTTGGCCAACGATGGCTGTGATGCTGTTTTTGGCCGATTCTCTGGGGATTGTCTTGGTTTATCAGGTGTATCTGGGCTGGTCGGAGCGGTTTTTTATCAATCAACGGCAGATCCGGGCATCTCTTCTGTCGATTTTGGCTCTGGTTGTTATTTTTACTTTGGCATTTGGCAATCAACCCTGGGTCTTGTATTTGCTGCTGCCTGTGTTGGTGATGCAGGCATTTGAGGGCAGTTTCCTGCTCACCTGCAGTCTCAGCAGTGGGAGCTTTGCTGTGGTTATTTACGTAAGTGCCAAGGGGCTGGGGCCGTTCGATGCCGGATTGTATTCGGCAGAAACAGCGGAACTGGCCGCTTTTTGCTTTGCCAATGCGCTGGTTTTACTGGGGATCGCCCTGCAAAATCGCCAGTTGCGCCTATCCGAGCAGCATAGAGATGCCTGGCAGCAGGTGGCCTTTCGCGATCCGCTGACAGGTTTACTCAATCGCCGTGGATTCGAGCCGCAATTGGAATTGGTGGACAAGCAGGCCAGGCTCAATCGTGAAGACTACAGCCTGGCGCTTTTGGATCTGGATCATTTCAAGTTAATCAACGACAGTTTTGGCCACGCTACCGGCGATAAAGTATTGAAGCAACTGGCGGGCTTAATGCAGGCACAGTGTCGCCAGTCGGATGCCATTGCCCGAATTGGTGGTGAGGAGTTTGCTATCTTGTTGCCAAACTGCGCGCCGGCTCAGGCTGTTAATCTGATGGAGCGGCTGCGGGCCCGAGTGGACGATGAAGACTTCCATGATGAGAGCGGCCAACCTATCCGTCTCAGTATCAGTGTCGGCCTGGTGTCCGGCCCCGCTGGTTGCCGCTCGGGCAAAGATCTGCAGGATAAAGCCGATCATTTTCTTTATGTTGCCAAGGCTGAGGGGCGCAACCGGGTCGTTCAAGGGTAAAGCGGCATCAGAGCCGCTTACTGCTCGCTGGCGATAATGGCCTGAATGCTGTGTGGGTGCACCTTGACGCACACGCCGCCGGCCTTGAACGCCAACGTCGGGTTGGCCAGGCGTTCGGCTTCGCCTTTGGGGCTGCTGGCCTTGAGTTTGATGTCTGTGTCGCCATCAAGTGTGGCTTGGGTTAGGGGGCAGAGAGTACGCAGTTGCTCAGCCAGTTCATCGCAGCTTTGGGCACCACGGGGCAAAACCAGCTCCAGATGTTCCCATCCCTCTTCGGGATAGTGTTTATCGCCGGGGAAGGGCAGTTCGACACAGGGAATTTGCCATTGACCCAATAGCAGAGGCTGCTGCAGCCGTATGATCAGGATAGGGCGGCCGTTGATGATATTTTCCGAGATAATTTCACCACATTGAGCAAATTCGGCCTTGAGCTTTTCTGCCGCGGCGACAGAGTTGACCCGCAGCGCGGCGTGATCGCACTCGCTTAAGCGCTCGAGTCCGAGGCGCTCAATCAGGGGCATGATTTTGTCGGCAAAGGCTTGCCAGTCTGCCAGCAACTGCGACAGAGATTGCAGGTTTTGCATATTTTATTCCTGTTTCAGGGCCAGATTTCTATCGGCGTTCCCGGCTCAATTAACTGCCAGAGTTCATCCATCTCTTGATTGGTGAGGGCGATACAGCCGTTGGTCCAGTTAAACTGTTGTGCTTCTTCCGGAGTTAATCCAGAGCGGGGATTTTGGCCGTGGATCATGATTTGACCGCCAGGGCTGACTCCGAGCGCCTTGGCCCTGAGTCTGTCCTCGTCATTGGGATAGGAGATATGAATTGAGCGGTAAAAGGCGCTGTCGGCCTTTTTATAGTCCAGCAGATAGCGGCCCTCTGGGGTACGTTGGTCGCCTTCCTGATATTTGTGGCCCTTGGGCATATCCCCCAAGGCGATGCGATATTCCTTGATGACCTTACCGGCCTTAATCAGGCTCAGACGTGAATCTGACTTGTTGACCAGCACTAAATCCACCTGTGCCGAGGCAAAGGGGCTGTACAACTGGGTAACCGCCAGTAGAAATATTGCATAAACTATATAACGAAACGATGGGCCCATGACCGCTTGGCTCTGATTATGGTTATTTTGACGGGATAATAACTGAAAAAGGGGGCCCTCTTGAAGCCCTTGAACAAGATTGTTGCCGCTGGGCGCAGAGTGTCAGCCAGAGAATATTTGGCACACTTGCCAATGCGTGGCAGACTTACGCCCCTGCCTTTTGGGCATGGCGCCGCGAAAACTGACAGCGCGAGACATTAAAGAATCAAGAGTGGTCGCCGTTTGAGTTAGACAGTAAGGAAAGCTTAGCGCATGAATCAACATAAGATGACAGATACGCCTTCGGAGCCGGAGCTCAAGCGTAAGCTCAGGATAATCATCTTTGGTACGGAAACGCCAGCCGGCCGCTGGTTTGATATCAGTTTGATCATCTGCATTATTCTCAGTGTTGCCCTGGTTTTTCTCGATACCGTGGCCGATATCCATGCCCGTTTCGGACACATCATACTGGCACTGGAATGGGCCTTTACCTTGGTGTTCACTCTGGAATATCTGCTGCGGCTCTATTGTTCCAGCAATCGCTTGAGTTATGCCCGCAGTTTTTATGGCGTCGTGGATCTGCTCAGTATCCTGCCCAGTTATCTGGCGCTGTTCTTCCCCGGGGCCAATTTTACTCTGGTGATCCGTATTCTGCGGCTGTTCAGAATTTTTCGGGTACTCAAGCTGCTCAGATACTTGAGCGAAGGGAACCTGCTGCTCAAAGCGATGCTGCAGTCGAGTCGCAAGGTGTTTATCTTCTTTTTCTCTGTGAGTCTTATCATTATGGTGCTCAGCGCCATCATGTATGTGGTCGAAGGCCCGGACAACGGCTTCAGCTCGATCCCCAAGTCTGTCTATTGGACCATAGTGACCATTACTACAGTAGGCTACGGTGATATCACTCCCAAGACGGAACTCGGCCAGGCGATAGCGGCGTTTACCATGCTCTTGGGTTACTCGATAATCGCCATTCCCACCGGGATCCTCACCGCTGAAATTTCCCAGGAAATGGGCCGTAACCGCGATCTGCGTCGCTGCGCCAACTGTTTGAAAACCGGGCATGACTACCATGCTCTTTACTGTAACCGTTGTGGCAGTGAGCTGGAGCCACCTCCGGAAGAAAACAAGGATTAGGGTGTCAAACAACCAATCATCTGTTAAGACAGCCACTCAAGCCGTCACTCAGGCTAAGTTTGTTGAAGGCAATATACTACGCCACATTTTGGTGATGAGTTCTACTGCGGCCGTTGGGATCTCGGCACTGTTTGTGGTGGACCTGCTGGATATTTTCTTCCTCAGCATGCTGGGAGAGCTGGAGTTGGCAGCGGCCGTGGGCTATGCCGGTACCATCTCTTTCTTCACTACTTCCATAGGTATCGGCCTGTCGATTGCGTTGGGGGCCCTGGTGTCCCGCGCTGTAGGTGCAAGAGACACAGAAGGGGCCAAGCGTTTGCTGCTGAATGCCGCCATGGTAACTCTGCTGGTATCCAGTCTGATGGCGATAGTGGTGACGGCCTTAATCCCTGAACTGCTGGCGCTGGTGGGCGCCAAGGGACATACCGCTGAGCTTGCCGCCGATTATCTGTATATTCTGGTGCCTTCCTTGCCGATCATCTGTTTGGCGATGGCGCTTGGCAGCGCTTTGCGCGCCGTGGGTGATGCCAGACTCTCCATGCTATCGACCCTGGCGGGCGGCGCGGTCAATGCAGTATTTGACCCCATTTTTATTTTCCTGTTTGCCATGGGTATAGAAGGGGCGGCTACCGCCTCGGTATTGGCACGCCTCACTGTACTGCTGATCGCGGCAAGAGGCGTGTTCATCAAACACGGCCTTTGGAGCCGTTTCGAACTTGCGAGCTTTCGCGGCGATCTGCGCGCCATTTTTGCTATCGCCGGGCCGGCGATGATGACCAATGTGGCCACCCCCATAGGCAATGCGGTAGTGACCCGGGCAATTGCCGATTTTGGTGACAGCTTTGTCGCCGGATGGGCCGTCGTTGGGCGTTTGACCCCTGTGGCCTTTGGAATGATCTTTGCGCTTTCCGGCGCCATAGGACCCATCATAGGGCAGAACTATGGTGCCAGGGCTTATGACAGGCTCAGCGAATGCCTGACAAGGGCGCTGCAGTTCTGTATCGCCTATGTGCTTGGGATGTCGCTGCTGCTGTGGTTGCTGCGCGAGCCTTTGGTATTGGCATTCGACATGCGCGGGGATTCTGCCGAGCTGGTACGTTTCTTCTGCCAGTATATGGCGCTGTTTTTCCTGTTCAACGGCGCGCTGTTTGTGGCCAACGCCTCGTTCAACAATCTGGGTAAGGCCAAGTATTCGACCGCCTTCAATGTGGGTAAGGCCACTATCGGGACACTGCCATTTGTTTATCTGGGAGCCGAGCTCGGTGGGGTATATGGGGTCTTGATTGGTCAGGCACTGGGTTCAGTGCTCTTTGGTGTATTGGCGGTGATCACCGCTTATCGTTTGGTTGCCAGCGTAGCTGCCAATGGCCGCCAGCAAGGTCGCGAAGCTGACAGTCTTGATGATAAGGAGCTCTCCATGGCCTCCAGTAGTCCGCTGTCATCTTCCTGTGCCCAAATGGGGCAGATGACCGAAGAGTTGGAGCCGATAGCCAGTGCCCAGGTGACCTTGCCCCAGCGGCAGAAGCCTTAACGCGATGCATTAAAGAAGAGCTTGAAAACGCTTTATAGGCTGTCAGATTGGGGAGTCGCGGCGGTAGTGTTTGCAGCTGCGCCGTCATCTGGCTGCTCAGCGGTACAGTTTTTTGCCTGCTCGGCCTCGGCGGCAGCGATTTTGGCACGCTCAGCCTTGGAGATGTAACCTTGCTTGGCGGGGCCTGCATTGGGGAGCTCTTTCTTGTTTTCCCGGGCTTTGGCACGCTTGGCCAGTTTTTTGGTCAGTTTTTGTCGCTTGTTCATGCAAAAATTTCCTGGTACTTCCCACTTGGGATGGGCAAAGGGCAGGCATTTTAGCCTGCCGGCGGCCGGGCAACAAGCTCAACCTGCCTCGGAGCAGGTGTTGATGCTGTGGCGAAAGGGATTTTCTTAGAGGAATAGAGTCATAAAGACACCGATATAGCTCATGGAAACCGCGACGCCTATACTGAGCAGCGCCATATCCAACATCAGTGGCCGCTCCGGCGTTTTGGCGGCTTTGATAAGCTCTATCACGCTGGTGGGGATCACTATTAACCCCGAGACTATCAATAACAAAAATCCAGGGCGAAACAGACTGAGTTGCAGTGTACTTTGATCCTGCCAAAGGTGAGCATATTGATCGCCAAACAGCAATAACGCCATAGCGACCAGTGCAGATAGGCTGGTGGCCAACAACAACTGACGATTTACCCTGCTGCGGCTAATCGGCTCTTCTATCTCCTGAATAATTCCTGTGGGTTCCATCTCAAATGCACCTAAAGCAGTAAACTGCGGCAAAACTAGCAAATTTGAAGCTCATATTCAAAAAAATTACTTGTTGTTGAAGCGGATCCTGTCCATCTCACTGGCGCCATCGTGGCATTCACCGCGGATTTCTCCCCAACTGGAATGAAGCACGCGGCTGAGTTCGTAGAAGCCTTCTTGGCAGTATTGATTCATCTTGAGGGTATTGTTGAGCCCAAGAACCAGCTGTTGTTCAAAGACGGCAAGCCGGGCTTCTCTTATAGCCAGTTGTTGGCGCATTTCCTTTGCCGTACGGGGCGCGGGGGCTCTGTCCCTGTCATTGTGGTCTATTTCTGGCGCAACCAAGCGTGCCTTATAGGTGAAGAGTTTCAAGCCATCTGTTTTGATATCTGTCTGGAAACTGTCTTTGATGGCACCGGCAAAATCGGCCGGGTCTATGTTGGGTTTTGAGCTGCAGCTACAAAGCAGTAGGGGCAGTAATGACAGAAAAAGCGTGCGCATAAGCAGGGGCAGTTATCCTTATTATTTTTTTGAGATACAAACTATCGTTAACTTACTGCAGAATAAGCATAATTGCATTAACGGCGTGATAAGTTAGCATAACTTCGTCGTTTACCGCCTTTGTTTGATAACCGGATGGTCAATTATATGTTCGAGTATCTTCAACATCTTTGGGAGCAAATCCAGTGGCAGCCGGATCTGGCTGATATCCTCTATTTGCTTGTGCTCATCGGTTGGTTTGCCTGGATTTGGCCTCAATGGGACTGGCAGCAACTGTTGGCTGACAAGAGCTTGCAGTGGCGAGCCTTGTTTTGCACCTTGGCTATTAATGGCCTTTGGCTGCTCAATGCCAGCGTCACCGAAGGTATTCATGTGCATTTTCTGGCCTTGGTAACCCTGATGCTGATGTTTGGCTGGCGTTTGGCGTCCATATTGATGCTGCTGCCGGTGAGTTTCTTTTGCCTGTTTGTCTATCATCAGCCTTGGGTATTGGGGCCCATGATGTTGTTTGGCGTTTGTCTGCCACTGTTGCTGGCATTGACAGTACATAGCTTGAGCTATCATAAATTACCCAAGCATTTATTTGTCTTTATTTTCGTAGCAGGTTTTTTCAACGCAGGTCTTTCTGTGGTGAGTCATATCTTGGCATGGGCCGTTTATCTATGGTTTGATATGGATTACGGCGCAGCTTATCTGGTCGATAATTATCTGTTGCTTATTCCGCTGCTGGGGTTCCCTGAAGCCTTGCTTAACGGTATGGCAGTGACGCTGTTGGTGGTTTACCGGCCTGAGTGGCTCTACGATTACTCGGACCGGGTTTATCTCTGGCGCCAAAAAAGATAGCGGCAGTGGGTACTGCAATCCCCCTTATTGAGCGTTTCTAATCCTTGGGGGCGCGGATCACCAGGGTACCCGCCAGTTTGTCATGCCAGCTTTGTTTACGGGGATCGAAGGCCACCCAGATATAGCCCAGGCCGAATAATAGAGTTGAGGGAATATAACCCAGGTATCGTATTATCAAGCTGGCGGTTGATGGTTTTTGTAAAGTCTCGGCATCGACTATGACGGCTCTTAACGCCATTTTTCCAGGAGTCGCCGACTTATAACGCCAAAATAAGATGACCAGAACTATAGGCAATAGGTAATTGATCAGCAGATCAAGTGGTCCTTTTATAAAGGTATTGCCCGTCATTATAGGGTCGATGCCGTAGACATAGAGGGTCAGTGGCACTGTGATGCACATCAGCATGAGAGAGTCCAGTAGGGTTGCTGCAAGCCGCTCCCAAAAACCGACGTAAATGGGATAGCTGGATTCTGGAATTGATGTCTGTGCCGGAGCTGTGGTGTCAGGGGCTTGTTGGTGATGAGCCAAATCTGGCTCGATACTCTGCGGTGTGTGTTCAGCTGTCATTCTCTCAGTCCCTGATTAGCAATTATCTAGTTGAAGACAATACACAGGAATAACAGCTGCAACAAGCATGGCCTACCTTTGGTGCTGGTAGGCCGAGGTCTGTTAGCCAAAACGCTGATCAAGATAAGCTATGATGTCGTTGGACTCATACATCCAAGTGACTTCGCCGGCTTGCTCTATTTTCAAACAAGGAACTTTCATGGTTCCGCCTCGGTTTTGTAATTCACTTCTGTGTGGCTCTTGTTTGGCATCCAGAGTCGCAATATTCAAGCTCTGTCGCTTCATGGCGCGTCTTACCTTGACACAAAAAGGGCAGGCCGGATATTGGTACAGGCTAAGGTTACGACATTGCTCATCGATATCCGCCTGCTGTTCGGGTTGACGTTTAACACTCTTGGGGGAGAAAACAAAATTGAGCAGCAAAATGATCCGTCCCAGGATCCAACGAATAACAAACATAAGTATCCTCTATATAAGCTTGAAACGGCAGGCAGTTTAACTCAGTGGCAGCGAAACTCAAGCTCGGACTCAGCATGTCGGGATGAGGAGGATTTTAAGCTTATCTTGGGGAAGATAAAAACGGAGGTTATAGGGCGTAGCGATGAAAAATAGTTGTCAGTTTCTGATTCTGGGGCTGTTGAATCTCGGTTTCTTTTTCAGCCCAGCCGAAAGAACAGTCAACACTGTTCTTTCAGGGGATTGTGAGCCAAGTATCAGTTGGGCTCGGGGCTGACCACTATATGTTCCAGCTCTACAGGCGCCACTGCGTGCAGGGCGTCCATGCTGGCTCCCACCAGGGAGATCTTGCCATCGGCTGATTCCAGTAGCAGGGCCCGTTTGATTTCGCTGAAGCTGCGGTTATGGCGCAGCAGGGTCGACAGTGCCATCTGCATCGGCATCATGGATGGGTTAAAGGCGGCGTTTTCGGCGTAACGGCCACAAAAGGTGGCGCCATCAGCCGTTTCCAGTACTACGGCACAATGGCTCTTGCTGTATGGAGCATAACTGAGGCTGGCGTGATCCAACGCTTCAATCACCATGGGGTCGGAGCTCTCAAGCGCCAGGTTTACCTGTTGCTTACTCAGCAAAGGCTTGGTGACATTGAGATCTTTGGGACCAAAGGCGTAGGGCAGGTAATGACTCAAAGGCGCAGCAGGCTGCTTGGGTAGGTGAATGCGGATCTCTTGCCCAGCCACCAACTCATTCATAAACTGACGGCAGTGACCGCAGGGACTCTCGTTGACTATGATATCGACTATCTGGCTTTCACCGCTCAGCCAGGCATGGCTGATGGCGCTTTGCTCAGCGTGAACCGAGTGGCACAGAGCCTCGCCCGGCAGCTCGATATTGGCGCCCATATAGATATCACCGCTTTTGCCTTTGGCGATGGCGCCGACATAGAACTCACTGATTGGCGGATTGGCCATTGCCGCAGCAATAGGCAAGAGTGCCAGTAGTAACTCATCATCACCAAGGCCGCTCACTTTGGCTAACTCACTCAGCTGCTGTGCATCCAGATGACCGGCGAACTCATCGTTGAGCAGTGGCACCAATTGTTCGGCAAGTGCCTTGGGCAATTGGTTCAGGCTGTTTACAAATCTGTCTTGCATTGGCCATTCCTTGTTAAATGTTAAGCTAATGGTTATCCAGTTTAGTCAGGAAGTTACAGTTGAAACGGGACTGACTTCGCAAAATCCCGTTAAAGCGCCTGTAAGTATTGCACCAGAGCCTTGAGAAGTCGCTGGTGACTTTCATTTTCGGCAGTTTCTTCCAGTAGGTTTTCCAAGCGAATGACATAATCCGGATCGTTAAGCCTTTGCTGACAGAACTCATGCCAGCGCAGTGTTTCTTTGTCCGTAAGTGTCGAGGGATAGTTGCGGGCGCGGTAGCGAAACAACATCTCCTTGAGCCTGGAATCGTCAAAGCTGAGATCCAGCGCCGCCAGGTTATCGGGGGCGGTATGGCGGATCATCTCCATCTTGGCCTTATCCGCCGGAGAGAAGAATCCTCCGCTGTAGAGCATAAGATCCGGATCGGTAATCGGGTTGTCTCTCGGGGTATCAAACAGGCTTGCCAACTTGGTGCGGATCTGTGGATGCTGGCGCAGACGCTTGTACTGCTCGCGAGCAAACGCCTTGTCAAATCCAATCCGCGCGGCGGCTTCATCGGTCAGTGTCTTGGCGGTGGCAATAAAGGGGCACTTATTGATATGAACCTGTTTGACCGGTATGGGTAATTCATCTTCTGCTAATTCGTTTCTTGGCGTGTAGAGGCGCTCGCGAATGCTGTCTACATCCAGTTCAATCAGCGGGCTGATATCCATGTGTAGGTTAACGCAGACAATGGCATTCTTGTTCTCGGGATGATGGGCCACAGGGGCAATGAGAGTGGCACAGCCCTGAGTCGCCGGGATCTTGGAGCTGATATGCACCAAAGGTTGCATATTGAGTACATCGATTTGTTCGGAAACTGCCTGCTTGCGTCTGAGTTTGAAATAGTAGTCAAACAGCCTTGGTTGTTTCTCTTTTATCAGTTTGGCCAAGGCTATGGTGGCGTAAACATCTGACATGGCGTCATGCGCCTTTTCATGGCCGAGTCCGTTGGCCTGGGTCAGGTGTTCGAGCTTGAAGCTGGGAGAACCGTCCTCTTTGGTTGGCCAGTTGATCCCGTCCGGGCGCAGGGCATAGCAGGCCCGAACCAGATCAATAATATCCCAGCGGGAATTGCCTTGTTGCCACTCTCTGGCATAGGGATCGATAAAGTTACGATAAAAACCGTAGCGGCTGACCTCATCATCAAATCGTAGCGAGTTATAACCGGCGACGCAGGTATTGGCTTGGCTGAACAGGGCATTGATCCGCCCCATAAATTCGGTTTCCGGCAGCCCTTTGCCATTGGCCAGTTGCGGCGTGATCCCTGTGATGAGAATTGCCTCGGGTGAGGGCAGGTAATCGCTGGCTATCTGGCAGTAAAAGGTCTCGGGCTCGCCAATAATGTTCAGCTCCAGATCGGTACGTATCCCGGCAAACTGCGCCGGTCTGTCTTTCGCCGGATTGGCGCCGAATGTTTCATAATCATGCCAGAATATGGAAGGCTGAGGTTGGGCTTGACTCATACTGATGACTTTTGCTCTTCAGACAAAAGCTTATCTTAACATTTTTTTCCGCAAATGGGATTTTACCCCATATCACAGTTATTTCGGTTAAAAGCCGCCCTTGGTGAATCGACGGCCTCTGAGTACAATATATGCCTGCCGGCAGGGACGACCAAGAGGTTCGGATTACCCGAAGGGATGCAGATGCATAGTCAGTTTTTCAGTTCGCCCACTATAGTCAATCTTTCTATGCCGACCAGGTTGTGCCTCAGCTTACCTGATAGTGTCAGCGATTTTGTGTTGTCGGAGGCGCTGCGCTCGCCACTGCTCGAGTGGGTAATGCTTGAAGGAGAAGACAAAGCTTCGCAGGGACAGTTTGTTTTGAGGCTGCAGCCATTCCTGACCCAAGAGTTGCTACCTTTGAAAGCAGTCAGGAAGGATGGAGTGTCGCGCTCGGCAGGTCAGGGCTTTAGACTCTACTTTGAAGTTGGGACCAGTACTTCAAGTTGCATCGCTGCCCTGAGGCAAGGCGTGAATCTCGATTTATGGCCTGGGCAGACATTTCTCTGTTCGTTGCAAACCAGTAGATTCGAACTACTGCCTTTGGAACAAGATTTACGTTTGTCCCAGGAGCCAAGAGAGATCATTCTCGCCAAGGCAGCTTTGGCTGAACCTCAAGATTATCAGGCCAGCAGTGAAAAACTGGCGTTGCAGCTCAATGAAGTCACCCGGGCGAGGAAGCGGCTGGAATGTTACCAGCAAGCGCAGGGAACTGAGTTACCCGAAGGTCTGATCAATGAAGTGTGGCACCTGCTTACCGGCCTGGTGCAGAAGCGCCAATGGCTGCTGCGATGTTATAATCAGTCACTTGAACGCCCAAGTTACCGCCTGAGTGCCAACCAAGATATCGCAGAAGAAAAACTCAGGCGTATGCTGGAGTGTTATGAGCTGCTGTCATCACCTGAGCTCAATGCCATGGTCAGACAGTTGACCGACGAAGAGTAAAATCACTTGGGCTGCAAAGCCCGATTCTGATGGAAGTAATGCATGACTTATATTTGTCCCCTGTGCCGCAGCGAGTTGCTACAGGACGGAAAACAATGGCGTTGTAGCCAAAACCACAGCTTTGATCAAGCCAAAGAAGGTTATATCAACCTGTTGCCGGTGCAGAAGAAAAACTCCCGCGATCCCGGTGACAACAAGCAGATGATGCAGGCCAGGCGCAGTTTTTTAAATGCCGGCTATTATCAGGCTCTCAGCAGCAGGGTCAACGAACTGGCGCTGGAATATGGCAAGACACACCCCTCCATTTTGGATCTGGGTTGCGGTGAGGGCTACTACAGCCAACGTTTGCAACAGGCTGTTGGTGGCGAGCTCTATGGTTTGGATATTTCCAGAACGGCTATTCGCTACGCCGCCAAGGCACATCCACAGATGCACTTTTGTGTAGCCAGCGCCTACGACATGCCTTTTGCCGATGCAGCCTTTGATCTTATGTTGCGTATCTATGCACCATCCAAAGTGCAGGAATTGGCACGGGTGTGTAAGCCAGGCGGCATTTTCATCTGTGTATCCCCCGGCCCAAGACATCACTTTCAGTTAAAAGAGATCATCTATAGTGAGCCAAGAGAGCATGAGCTTACCAAGGCAGCGCTACCGGGTTTTAGTTTGTTGCATGATGAGAGACTGCAGTGGCCGCTGGTTCTGCCAGCCGGACAGCTTTGCAATGATTTTCTGGAAATGACTCCCTATGCCTGGAAGCTCAGCGCCGAACAGAAACAGCAGCTGCAGGCTGAGGGATTGCGTTGTGAGCTGGATTTTCACATTCAAATTTACCAACGTAATACATAAGAGCTAGAACTATAAGATAGGTTTCAACTTGTTACGGCAAATACTCGAAATTTAAGTAAAAAAAACTAAGAAGGGTTAATTAAGTTTGTTGACTTATCTCCAGAATGATTTATAGTCTTCATAGCTTGAAAGTTGGGCTTATTTTTATGTCTTCAATACGACCAGTTCGTCCTGTAAACATAAGTAATACCGGCATTTTCAGCTCCACCGCCGTTAAGGCTTAAAAGATAGTTTTATTTACAGGATTTATATCATGTCACAAGTAACTGGTGTAGTTAAGTGGTTCAACTCTGACAAAGGTTTCGGTTTCATCGAGCAAGAGTCTGGTCCAGACGTGTTTGTACACTTCCGCGCCATCAACTCTGACGGCTTCAAGACTCTGGACGAAGGTCAGAAAGTATCCTTCACTGTTACTCAGGGCCAAAAAGGTCCTCAAGCTGAAAACGTTTCTGTTATCGGCTAATCGCTTTTCGGGGTAACCCGAGCGATACAGTAATCAACCGCGCGAGCCTACACTCCTAAAGAAGTGTAAGGAAAGCGCGGTTTTTTTATATCTGCAGGCAATCGCTTCAACTTTACACTTTCCTTTGTATCTTTCACTGAATTGTTAACCGCATGGTTTTTGTGGGACGTCGTCGTTTTCGCTATTCTTATAGTGCTGCAAGCCTTTGATACTCAGTTATTAGGTGACTCTTGTGTCAAGAGTCACGCAGAGGCAGGATCCGTTGTCGACACAGACGATAACTTGTTACTGATGGTTTTGATAAAGCCAGGCATCAGATCTGCTTTGAGTAGTTTATGGGGCGTCATTACTTTAAAAAGGCGTTGGTTCACTGTGCCTGACTTCACTCAACTGATGACAAAAAGCATGACAACATTGAGTGTGAGTACACTGATTGCGAGTAAGGCGGCAAAATGGATAAGGCGTTCCGCTTGAGGGGAAACTTGGAGCAGTGTTACTGGGTAACCAAAGAAGATAGTAAGGTAAAGCAGGCTTCTTAAAGGATATGCCATACCCGAGAGACGGTACTCAAGGCCATTCTTCAGCTTAACTGTCATGGCGTGAGCTCGTTTTCGCTCAATCTGATGATTGTCATGATAGCCCACCCAGTGGAACACCATACTCGCGATATCTTCTTTGGCAACAGCGGTCGTTGCTCCCGTGAGATATTGAGGCAGAAAAATATGGGTTTGGTTTATCCTTATCTGCCGCTCGTCTTTGGCACTGCTTTTTACGCCTAACTGAGTCAGTATCCGGCCTTTACGTACCTGGATATATATCAAAAACCAGATGACGCTGCAGGCAGGAAGCAGCAACTGAACCTTTCCTATAAACGGCGCCACCAGAGTGGCTAGCGCAATAACGGGAACTAGGCTCAAAAGCAGCGGCAGCTCTTTTCTCCAGGGCAGGGTGAAAAAGCTTAAAGAGATGGGTAAAGTGATTTCGCTCCCTAAATCCAGATTAGCGTATTTGCCGGTAAAGGTGCTATCGAACCATTTGCAATCGTTCAGTTTGAATGGTGTCATCTGACTCATAATTCCTTTTACTTGTCGTGAACTTCAGCAAGATAAGTGAATAAGGTAACCCGTCATTGTTATTGCAGCAAAAACGATAGCGCCCTTCTATTTGCAGGGCGCACTCTCAAGTACCGCTAATTACTTGGCATGAACGATTTCAATTTCAACACTGGATGGGAGATCGCTGGCAGGGGGTACAGGGGCAAATTGCTCGCCATAATACAGGTTAGGTTGGGGTTTGGCGTTGAAATAATGCTCCGGCTCGGCGCGGTTGCTGGTATCAACATCCACTAACCAGTTACCTTTTTTATCTTTGTGGCTGACGATAACGATTTTACCGGCAAACTCGCTCATGGGTTCTTCTGTGTCTTTCGGCGGGTGAAAGCGCACTAGATAATAGCCTATGTCGGTGGCGCTCTTGCCGTGCGCCTGACGCTGAACGACCCGAAAATCCACATCTATTCTGGCTTGTTTATGGCGGATGCGGTCAAAGAACTTTTGATACAGTTTGAGTACGTTTTCACGTCCCTGAACTATGGCAAGGCTTTGCTGTTCAGGAATATAAGTGGCATCCTCTGCGTATATGTTTTCCAAAGGGGCGGAGTTAAGTTCATTAAATGCCCGGTTGAACATGACATAGACACGATTAAGGGCTGCTTGGTCTTTATCCTGCAATTCGGCGGCCTTGAGGGGCTGAAGCACAGAAATCAGGCAAACGAGCAATAAGGTTAAGAATTTCATTAAAATCATCTAAGCAGGCTCATCTGACCTCACTATAATAGAAGCCCTTTGGTAACAGAAGATTGATTTCTTTACAAAGTGTGTAAACCTCGTCATAAGTTGGAGGAGTCGCATCATGAAAGCAGATGATCTGACACTTTTTATGCAAGAAATGGCCGATGTGGTGCCGCTCAAACAGCAACAGCAGGCCCTGACCAGAGCGAAACCTCTTTCCAGCGAGTCAAAACAGGCACGCAAAGCCGCCGCCGAGGCCCATGAGTATCTGCAGCGCCTGACCTTGGATTTAGCGCTGATCCCCAGAGTGAAACCCGATGATATGCTCAGCTACAAGCAGCAGGGGATCCAGGAGGCGGTATTCAAGAATTTACGTCTCGGTAAATACAAGATAGCCGCCGAGCTGGATGTTCACGCCATGTCGGTGCGCCAAGCCAGAGATTATTTGCTCGGTTTCATTCAATCTCAGGTGGTTTTAGGCCATCGCTGCGTGCTGGTGATCCACGGCAAAGGACAGAATCGCAAGCCGTTTCCTGGGCTTATTAAATCTTGCGTTAACTTCTGGTTGTCGCAGATGGATGAAGTACAGGCCTTTCACAGCGCCCAGCGCGAACATGGCGGCTATGGCGCCCTCTATGTGATGTTACCTAAATCAGATGCCAAGCGGATTGAATCCCGCGAGACCAACCATAAAGGAGCAGGCTTTCGCTGAGCGGTTTGGGACGGCAGATTATCTGCCTTGACCGTAGCCGAGATTTCGTTTGACATAAGTGTAACCAGTGTTTAATTTAAACGAGTGTTTTAAATTAACTAAGGTCACGGAATGGCAAGTCGATCTGATACCAAGACAAGAATTCTCGATGCCGCGGAGAAGCTGTTTGCCGAGCGGGGGTTTTCGGAAACCTCCCTCAGGCTTATCACCAGCAAAGCAGAAGTGAATCTTGCATCTGTAAACTACCATTTTGGTTCCAAAAAAGAGCTCATTCGGGCGGTTTTGGCACGTTATCTGGACGTGTTTATGCCATCGGCGTCAAACGCCATCAATGAGCTTATCAGCCAGGATAAACAGGCTTCTTTGGATGCCATTTTCTCCTCTCTGGTGGGGCCGCTGCTTGAACTTAACAAAGTTCGCAACGAAGGAACCAGTATCTTCCTGCAACTGCTTGGTCGTGGCTACATCGAAAGCCAGGGGCACTTGCGCTGGTTTATTACCACCCACTATGGCAAGCATCTGGATCAGTTTGTTCAGGCGGTCTCCGGCAGTGCACCGCACATTCCACCGGCAGAGATGTTCTGGCGCTTGCACTTTACCCTGGGAACTATAGTTTTCACTATGGCCTCGGCCGATGCGCTCAATGAAATCGCCGAAGCCGACTTCGGTGAACATAATGATATTGAGGCAGTGATCCGCAAGGTGATCCCTTACATGGCCGCCGGTGTGGCTGTGCCGCTGGTTTCTCAAGCAGAATAAAGGTCTGGTTATGAGTATTATCCTCTTAATAATAGTTGCCCTGATAGCACTGTTCTTTGTGCGCAATATACGCCTGCAGTTTGTGACCCGGCCGATATTGGCCTTCTTTCGCAAGGTGTTACCACCACTTTCGGATACAGAGCGTGAAGCGATGGAGGCCGGTGATGTCTGGTGGGAAGCCGAGCTGTTTCGTGGTAAACCCAACTGGGAAAGTCTGCACGCCTATGGTAAACCGGCGCTGAGCGCCGATGAGAAAGACTTTATCGACCATCAGGTGATGACGGCGCTAAAAATGATCGATGACTATGACATAGTCAACAACCGCAAGGACTTACCGCCTGAGCTGTGGGAGTACTTCAAGAAAGAAGGCTTCTTCGCGCTGATCATCCCGAAAAAATACGGTGGCCGTGAGTTTTCAGCCTATGCCAACTCCACCATAGTCAGTAAGTTGGCGAGCCGCAGTGTCAGCGCCGCCGTGACTGTGATGGTGCCCAACTCACTCGGTCCGGGTGAGTTGCTGACTCATTATGGTACCAAGGAGCAGAAAGAGCATTGGTTGCCGGCTTTAGCCAAAGGGGAAGAGATCCCTTGTTTTGCCCTGACCGGCCCCGAAGCCGGCTCAGATGCCGGTGCTATTCCCGATGAAGGGATAGTCTGCCGCGGTGAGTTCCAGGGCGAGGAAACTCTGGGGCTTAAGCTTAGCTGGAACAAGCGTTACATCACTCTGGCACCTGTGGCTACAGTGCTGGGACTGGCATTTCAGATGCGCGACCCAGACGGGCTGTTGGGGGACAAGGTGAACTTGGGGATTACCTGCGCCCTGATCCCAACCGATCATCCCGGCGTGAAAATTGGTCGCCGTCACAATCCGCTTAATATGGCCTTTATGAATGGTACCACTCAAGGGGACGAGGTGTTTATTCCGCTGGATTGGATCATAGGTGGCCCGCAATACGCAGGTCGTGGCTGGCGTATGCTGGTGGAGTGCCTCTCTGCAGGACGTGGTATTTCACTGCCGGCGCTGGCGACGGCGTCCGGGCATATGGCGACCAAGACGACAACCGCTTACAGCTACGTGCGTAAACAGTTCGGCATGGCCATAGGTCAGTTTGAAGGGGTTCAGGAAGCGTTGGCAAGGATCATTGCCAACACCTATCAGCTGGAAGCGGCCCGTCGTCTGACAACCACAGGCATAGATCTCAAGGTTAAACCATCTGTGGTTACCGCGATTGCCAAATATCACATGACAGAGCTTGGCCGTCAGGTGATGAACGATGCCATGGATATTCAGTCCGGCAAGGGTATTCAGATGGGGCCAAAAAACTATCTTGCTCATGGTTATATGGCCAACCCCATCTCCATCACAGTGGAAGGGGCCAACATCCTGACCCGTAGTTTGATGATCTTCGGTCAGGGCGCGACCCGCTGTCATCCTTATGTGCTGGCCGAGATGGAAGCTGCCGGCATGGAAGACAACAGTGAAGCGCTGGAGCGTTTCGACTCTTTGTTAATGGGCCACATAGGTTATGCGCTGCGTAACGCCTTTGGCTCTTTGGGCAACGCCCTCAGCCGTAGCTATTTTGAGCGCTCACCCGTGAGTGGCGATACCCGCGACTATTACAAGCAGATGGCCCGTCTGTCCAAGGCGCTGGCGCTGGTGACCGACTTGTCGATGCTTATTTTGGGCGGCGATCTCAAGCGCAAGGAGATGATTTCGGCCAGACTCGGTGATGTGCTCAGTCAACTGTATCTGGGCTCGGCCACATTGAAACTGTTTGAAGACAATGGCCGCCAGTTTGACGATCTACCGATAGTCAAACATGTGATGGATACCCGATTGCAACTGGCTGCCAAGGCGCTTGAGCAGGCGATAGCCAACTTCCCCAATCGTCCGGTTGCCTGGGTCATGCGTGTGCTGGTATTCCCGCTGGGGAATCACTTCAACGGCCCGAAAGACAGCCAGTCCATTGAACTGGTCAAGAGCATGCTTAAACCGGGTCCGGCCCGCGACAGGCTGACCTTCCTCTGTCCTGAATTTGACGGCGACACCAGTGGTATTGCCGAGGTGGAAGCGGCATTCAAGGCTCAATATCAGTGCCGTGAACTGCACAGCAAACTGAGAAAGGCGCAAAAGGATGGCCGTTTGCCTGCCAAACTGGCGCCTTTATCTCTGTATCAGGCGGCATTGGATGCTGAGGTTATCAGTAAAGCCGAGTATGAGCAGTTGCTTGAGGCCGATAAGCTGCGCTTGGCGGCAATCAATGTCGATGATTTTGAAACTCTTTAATTGAGATTGATTGGTATGTGAATTTCAGTTTGGTAAGCCTGTCCCGGGCAGGTTTACCTCTGATGTAAACAAAATCACCAAGCCTGAAACAGCAACGAAAGCAGCAGAAATTAAAAAGGTACGCCTCGGCGTACCTTTTCTGTTTTGTTATCAGCTTAGCGTCATTGGCAAGCCATTAGGCTACGATCAGCACCTTGCAGGTGTTGGTGCCGCCTACGGTTTCCATGGCATCACCCTTGGTCATGAGTACCATGTCACCACTCTCCAGGTATCCCTTGGCCTTGAGGCTTTCAAGGGCTTTTTTCGCCAGTTCATCGGCGGCATAAACGGTGGAGTCAAACTCTACCGGATAGACACCCCGATAGAGTGCCATCTTGGCCAAAGTGGGTTGATGACGGGCGAGGGCGAAGATAGGCAGCGCTGAGCTTATCCGTGACATCAACTTGGGCGTTGCGCCGGATTCGGTCAGGGCGATAATCGCCTTAACACCCTGCAAATGGTTGGCGGCATACATGGTAGACAGTGCTATGGTTTCTTCTATGGAGCTGAAGCTTTCATCCAGGCGGTGCTTGGATACCCGCACACTGGGATGCGCTTCGGCGCCAAGACAAACTCTGGCCATGGCCTGAACCGTTTCTTCCGGATAATCCCCGGCAGCGGTCTCGGCCGAGAGCATCACTGCGTCTGTACCGTCGAGTACGGCGTTAGCAACGTCCATGACTTCGGCGCGGGTCGGCATAGGGCTGCTGATCATAGACTCCATCATCTGGGTCGCGGTGATCACTACCTTATTGAGTTGACGCGAGCGGCTGATCAGCTTTTTCTGTACGGCAACCAGAGCCGGATCGCCGATTTCTACCCCTAGGTCACCACGGGCTACCATGACGGCATCGGAGGCGAGGATTACATCGTCCATAGCTTCATCGGAAGCTACGGCTTCGGCGCGCTCTACCTTGGATACTATCAGGGCATTGCTGCCGGCCTTTTGCGCCAGTTCGCGGGCATAGTTAAGATCGGCGCCGCTGCGAGGGAAGGATACCGCCAGGTAGTCGACCTGAATTTGTGCCGCTGTGACAATGTCCTGCTTGTCTTTATCTGTCAGCGCAGCGGCAGACAGGCCTCCGCCTTTCTTGTTGATCCCCTTGTTGTTGGATAGGGGGCCGGCAACTGTCACGCTGGTATGTACCTTACGGCCTTCTACCTTTTCGACTTTCAGTTGTACCCGGCCATCGTCCAGCATCAGGATATCACCGACAACCACATCGTCCGGCAGTTCCTTGTAATCGATACCTACTTGAGTTTCGTCGCCTTCGCCTTTACCCAGCTCCGCATCCAGGATAAATGGTTGGCCGAGCTTGAGTTGGACTTTCTTATTGTCCTTGAAGGTGGAAACACGGATTTTCGGCCCCTGGAGATCGCCGAGGATGGCAACGTGTACACCAAGCTCTTTCGCAATGCTGCGGGCTTGGCTGGCGCGTTTTAGGTGATCTTCGGGGGAACCGTGGGAGAAGTTGAGGCGAACAACGTTGGCACCTGCTGCTATGATACGACGCAGGTTATCATCACGATCTGTGGCGGGGCCCAGCGTGGTAACGATCTTGGTTCTGCGGAACATAATATACTCCGTTTAAGTTTTAAAAAAATCTTACGCTATATTAACAGACAACGGCTCAATATGTAGGAAACTTACAGACAAAATGATCTAACTCAAAGTTTTATTTTTGTGAGTTACGGCTAATTTTAGGCGGGGCTTGGGCAGTTGCCAATTTTGGTAACTGCCCAGGTGCTTACGGGAAAGGGGATTAGAGTGGCTCGCTCTTATCGATGCGGGATTCTTTCAATACCTCTTTTACCCGCTTTAGACTTTCCCTGAAGCGTGGCCCCCGGCGCAAGGTAAATCCGGTCGCCAGCACATCAATAATCACCAACTGGGCCAAACGAGAGGCCATAGGCAGGTACATATCAGTGTCTTCAGGCACTTCCATGGTAACCGGCAGGGTACATTCCTGCGACAGCGGCGAGTGACGCGCTGTAATACCAATCACGGCCGCGCCGTTTTCTCTGGCAAGCCTTGCTATATCGATCAATGACTTAGTACGGCCTGTGTGGGAAATCAGTACCACGACATCGCCTTCATCACTATTGATACAGCTCATGCGTTGCATCAACACATCATCGAAACATAAAACCGGTACATTAAAACGGAAGAACTTGTTCTGGGCATCGTGTGCCACAGAGGCGGAGGCACCAAGACCGAAGAAAGAGATCTTTTTCGCTTGAGTCAGTATGTCTACCGCCTTGTTGATGGCCGTGGTATCTATGCTCTGGCGTGCTGTATCCAGAGAAGCCATGGAAGATTCGAAGATCTTGGTGGTGTAAGATTCGGGTGTATCATCTTCCTCAACGTGACGACTGACGTAAGGGGTACCATTCGCGAGACTTTGGGCCAGATGTAATTTAAAATCCGGGAAACCTTTGGTATCCAAACGACGACAGAAGCGGTTGACTGTAGGCTCGCTGACATCCGCCATCTTGGCCAGAGTTGCTATGCTTGAATGAATAGCTGTCTGGGGCGATGCCAGGATAACTTCGGCTACTTTGCGTTCTGACTTGCTGAAATGGGGGAGGTTTTTTTGAACCTTTTCTAGGGTATTCATACGCGTACGTCCGCTGGGTTGAAATTATGTAATTTTATTATTTCTTTGAGGCCTGAGCACTACAAAGTAGGGTGCAAACCAATCTTGACGTAAGTCCTGTATATACCGGAATGAAAACAGGCTAACTTCCGAGATAAGAAGGTTTTAAGCAGGAAAAGCATACCAGATTATTGCCAAACCTGCCTAGACTGGCCTCATGGCTTTATTTGCAAATTATAGATGCATTTAACAAATACTGTTGTTATATTACAACAAAAGTGTGGAATTCTTCATCGCATAGCGGAACCACCACCGACAAAAGGAGAGCATTAAGCAATGGGCAAAACAACATCAGAGGCCAAAGCTTGTGATTTTGTACTCTTTGGTACCAAGGGCGACCTGGCAAGGCGCAAATTGTTGCCTTCGCTTTACCAGCTGGATAAGGCCGGCCTGCTCAATCGGGACACCAAGGTCATAGGTGTTGCCAAAGATGAATTCTCTGCCGAAGATTTTCGCGAACTGGTTAAAACGGCTCTGAGCACCTTTGTTAAAGAACCCTTGTGCGACACCACGCTTTCCCGCTTCCTCGAACGTTGCCATTACGTCGGCACTAATTTTACCGAATCTGAAGGATACAAAGCCTTCCACCAACTGCTCGAACCTGCCAAGCGGGTGATGGTCAACTATTTTGCTACGCCTCCGGCCATCTTCGGTGATATCTGCCGGTGTCTGCATGAACAACAACTGATCCATCCCGATACCCGAGTAGTGCTGGAAAAGCCCATAGGCTCAGATCTGCAGTCATCCAGAGTCATTAATGACCAGGTTTCTGCCTACTTTAATGAAAGTCAGGTCTATCGTATCGATCACTATCTGGGTAAAGAAACAGTACAGAACCTGATTGCGTTGCGTTTTGCCAATTCACTGTTTGCCTCCAAGTGGGATAACCGCACCATAGATCATGTACAGATCACTGTGGCCGAAGAGGTGGGCATTGAAGGACGCTGGGGCTATTTCGACAAAGCCGGCCAGATGCGTGACATGATCCAGAACCACCTGTTGCAGGTACTAACCTTGATTGCCATGGACCCACCTGTGAACCTGGATGCCGACAGCATTCGTGATGAGAAGGTGAAGGTGCTCAAGTCACTGCGTCCCATCAATCAGGACAACGTATTTGAAAACACTGTGCGCGGCCAGTATTCGGCCGGGTTCCTCAAAGGGTCACCGGTTCCCGGTTATCTGGAGGAAGAGGGTGCCAACGTGGATTCCAACACAGAGACCTTTGTTGCCTTGCGTGTCGATATCGATAACTGGCGTTGGGCCGGGGTGCCTTTCTATCTGCGCAGCGGTAAGCGTATGCCGTTCAAGAGTTCTGAAATTGTCATCTATTTCAAGAATCCACCCCATAACCTGTATCGTTCAAGCCATCGCAATCTGCCGCCCAATAAGTTGACCATTCGTCTGCAACCGCATGAAGGGGTGGAGATCCAGATGATGAACAAGGTGCCCGGGCTTGAGCAGAAACAGCGACTGCAAACCACCAAGCTGGATTTGAGCTTCTCTGACACCTTCAAGAACGAACGTATCGCCGATGCCTATGAACGTTTGTTGCTCGAAGCCATGCTGGGGAATCAGGCATTGTTTGTACGCCGTGACGAAGTGGAGCAGGCCTGGACCTGGGTAGATGGCATTATTCAATCCTGGGAGATGAGCAACGAAAAGCCCAAGCCTTATCCTGCCGGAACCTGGGGGCCTGTGGCCTCAGTGGCCTTGATCACCAAAGACGGCCGCTCCTGGGATGAATAAGGAGATAGCATGATTAAAGAAACCGTATTTAAATCGTTTGACACCCCAACTGCGCTGGAAGCCCAGTTGGCTGAACGTATTGCTGGCGCGCTGCAAAACGCGATAGATAACCGCGGCAAGGCCAGCCTGGTGGTTTCCGGTGGCTCGACGCCGCTGAAACTGTTTGCCGAGCTCAGCCACAAGATGATCGACTGGAGCGATGTTTATATCACGCTCGCCGACGAGCGCTGGGTGGATGCCGAAGACCAGGACTCCAACGAGCGCCTGGTACGCGAGCATCTACTGCAAAATCGCGCCGCCAGCGCCAAGTTCCGAGGCCTGAAGAATATGTTTGCCACCCCGGAAGCGGGGTTGAGTATGGCTTCAGAGCAGTTGGCCAATTTTCCGCGGCCTTTTGATGTGATCGTGTTGGGCATGGGCAATGATGGTCATACCTGCTCCTGGTTTCCCTGCGCCCCCGAAGAACAATTGACCGAGGCGCTGGAAACCGATGCATTGCTGTGCGCCGTACATCCAGGCAATGCGCCTCACGCCAGGATCAGCCTGAGTCGTAAGGCCGTGCTTGACAGTCGCCAGATCTATCTGCATCTGGTCGGCGAAACCAAACTTTCCGTATATCACCAAGCTCTCGAGAGTGACGATCCCAGGGAAATGCCGATCCGTGCCGTGTTGGCGCAGCATAAGACCCCGGTCGATGTGTTCTGGAGCGCTTAAGGAGGCAAGATGCACCCAAGAGTTCAAGCCGTAACAGACAGGATTATTGCCCGCAGCCAAGACCACAGGGGCAAGTACCTGGCGGCATTGGCCGAAGCCAGGGCCAAGGGCGTGCACCGCAGCAGTTTGAGTTGCGGCAATCTGGCCCATGGGTTTGCTGCTTGTCAGCCGGCCGATAAAGACAGCCTGCGCCAGTTGAACAAGGCCAACATAGGCATAGTGACTGCATTCAATGACATGCTGTCGGCGCACCAACCCTATGAACACTATCCTGAATTGCTGAAACAGGCCTGCAATGAAGTGGGCAGCGTTGCCCAGGTGGCAGGCGGTGTGCCGGCCATGTGTGACGGCGTTACCCAGGGCCAATCCGGGATGGAGCTCAGTCTGCTGAGTCGTGAAGTGATAGCCATGGCTACCGCTGTTGGCCTGTCCCACAATATGTTTGATGGTGCCTTGTTGCTGGGTATTTGTGACAAGATAGTTCCTGGGCTACTGATTGGCGCCCTGAGCTTTGGTCATCTGCCTATGTTGTTTGTGCCTGCGGGACCGATGAAGTCCGGGATCCCCAACAAGGAAAAAGCCCGTATTCGCCAGCAGTTTGCCGAAGGTAAGGTCGATAGAACTGCCTTGCTCGAAGCAGAATCCAAGTCCTATCACAGCGCGGGTACCTGTACTTTCTACGGCACGGCCAACAGTAACCAGCTGATGCTGGAAGTCATGGGACTGCAGCTACCCGGCTCCTCATTTGTTAATCCGGACGACCCTTTGCGTGAGGCGCTCAATAAGGCGGCCGCCAAACAGGTGTGCCGTCTGACCGAACTTGGCAACCAATACAGCCCGATAGGTGAACTGGTTTGTGAAAAGTCGATAGTCAACGGCATAGTGGCTCTGTTGGCCACCGGTGGCTCGACCAATCTCACCATGCACATAGTGGCGGTGGCCCGTGCGGCCGGCATCATAGTCAACTGGGACGATTTCTCCGAGCTGTCGGATGTGGTGCCGCTGCTTGCCAGGGTTTATCCCAACGGCCATGCCGACATTAACCATTTCCATGCTGCCGGTGGGATGGCTTATCTGGTGCGGCAGTTGTTGGATGCCGGTTTACTGCATCAAGACGTCAACACAGTGGCCGGCTTTGGTCTTGAGCGTTACACCAAGGAGCCCAAGTTGCTCAATGGCGAGCTCAGTTGGGTGGATGGCCCGGCCGAAAGTCTGGACAGCGAAGTACTGACCTCTGTGGCCAAACCATTTCAGAGCAACGGCGGCCTCAAACTGCTCAAGGGCAATCTGGGCCGGGCGGTTATTAAGGTTTCTGCGGTGCAGGAGCAACACAGAGTGGTGGAAGCTCCGGCTGTGGTTATCGACGATCAGAACCAGCTCAATGAGCTCTTTACCAGTGGCCAACTGGATAAGGACTGCGTGGTGGTGGTCAAGGGGCAAGGTCCCAAGGCCAACGGCATGCCCGAGCTGCATAAGCTGACCCCTATTCTCGGAACCTTGCAGGATAGAGGTTTTAAAGTTGCCCTGGTGACCGATGGCCGTATGTCAGGAGCCTCAGGTAAGGTGCCTGCAGCTATCCATCTGACGCCGGAAGCGCTAGATGGCGGTATGATAGCCAAGGTACACAGCGGCGATTTGCTGCGGGTCGATGCCGAAAAGGGCGAACTTAGTCTGCTGATCGATGAGCAGCAACTGGCCGCAAGAAATGCCGAGAAAGTGGAGTTGAGAAGTGTGCGTTACGGCATGGGTCGTGAGCTGTTCAGTGCGCTGCGGGCCAATCTCAGCAGTCCTGAAACCGGTGCTCGCAGTACCAGTGCCATAGATGACTATTACTAATCATTAAGGAATAAAGTACATGCTTGAGAATAACTGGTCCTTGCAACCTCAGGACATATTTAAACTGAGCCCGATCATTCCGGTAATGGTTATCAACAAGATTGAACATGCGGTGCCCTTGGCCAAGGCCCTGGTTGCCGGTGGCATTCGGGTACTGGAAGTGACCCTGCGTACCGATTGTGCCCTCGAGGCCATAGGGCAGATTGCGGCCGAGGTGCCGGAAGCCTTGGTCGGCGCCGGAACCATTCTGAATGAAGCACAATTGGCGCAGGCGGCAGAGGCCGGTGCTCAATTTGCCATCACCCCGGGGGCAACTGTAGAACTGCTCAAGGCGGGTAAAGCCGGTAAGATCCCACTTATTCCAGGGGTGGCCAGTATCTCAGAAGTCATGGTGGGACTGGGGCTGGGCTATACCCACTTCAAGTTCTTCCCGGCAGAAGCTTCAGGCGGGGTCAATGCACTCAAAGCCTTCAGCGGCCCGCTGGCCGATGTCCGTTTCTGCCCAACCGGCGGGATCACTCCGAGCAGCTACAAAGACTACCTAGCGCTGGGGAATGTCGATTGTATTGGTGGCAGCTGGATTGCCCCGGTGGAAGCGATGGAGCAGGGCGACTGGGCGAGAATTACCAGATTGTGCCAGGAGGCTATCGCAGCGCTGTGAGCATTTGGCTGTGAGCTGTGAATGACTAAGGCTACCCAAGGTAGCCTTTTCTTTGCTCAAGTGGTTTTATAGGCAACAAAATCAACAATTTTAGTCCTTTAGGCTGGCTTGCACTGTTATTGGCTTTAGGGTAGTTTGGTCTGAAAAGGGGAAAGTTATTGGTTTTTCTTGGGCAGTTCAGTTGCTGCCGTAACAGTTGCCGATAAATAAGCTTGTATGATTCAGGGAGGAGCCTTTGTGAGATTCGAGTGCATCATCAAGCATTACAACGCCTGTCAATGTCCGACATGTTCGTTTAAGGGCGCAAATGGTCGTATCTCTGAGGCCAGGATCGATTTCGGTTTTATTGCCAACTGGTTAACAGTACCACTCGGGCTTGGCACCATGATTTTGCTTGGATTGCAGCCCCTGCCTATTAAAATGTCTTGCCCTGCCTGTGGAAATACCTTTTTCGCCAGCGGTTTTCGTCATTAATCTTTTCCGGATCTGATAAAGGAGTCTTGTCATGTATGGCTCAGCGGTAATTCCTTACTCTGTTAGTCTGTCAAAAGCCACTAATTTAAGAGAGTTATCTTCTAGACTCAGATATCTGCTGCTGTTGGCTTTTGCCTGGCTCCTTGGCGGCTGCGGCCAGCCCTTGCCGCTGGATAAGGCCGAATATGCCGGTGAGTGGCAGAGTGCTGACATGTATCTGCTTATACAACACGACGGCTCTGTAGAGTATCAGCGTTATGATGGCAACAGCAGCACCTCGATAAGTGGTGGGATCCAGAAGTTTGAAGGTCACGACTTCGAGGTGGGGATCGGTTTTCTCTCCAGTCGTTTTGAAGTATCAGAGCCGCCACACAGGGTCGGAAGCGACTGGCAGATGGTGGTTGATGGTGTGCGGTTGACCCGGGTTTCCGATGTGCAGTTTTATTGAGCTTAATCCCTGCTCAAGTCTAGGCTCAAGTAGAAAGTAGAGAAGATATATGAAAAAGGCGCAAAGTGCGCCTTTTTTGTCAGTCTTTGTTTTTGTCCTGATCTTTTCCATCAGCTTGGGAGCCCGGGGTTTTATCCGTGTTTCCGGCGGCTTCACCCTTACGCTTTATCTGCTTGTCTTTACTTTGCTGGCCAAATTGCGGCATTTTAAACTTGGCACTGTACTTGAGTACAGCCAGGTTACTGGCAATAACGCCTATTACCAAAATGATGATCAACCAGACTTCCAAAGATGACATTTCCATCTCTTGCTACCTGCTTCAGTCTACGGCCAGACGCTGTTCACAGCGGCGGATATCTTCAGGTGTATCTACTTCAGGCGAGTCAAATGCGCTGATGGCGACCTTGATCTTGTGGCCGTATTCCAGGGCCCGTAGTTGCTCCAGTTTTTCCAGATCTTCCAGTCTTCCCAAAGGTAGTTTGGCAAAGGTTTCGACGAAACGGCGGGTGTAGGCATACACCCCTAAATGTTTATAGACAGGGTAGTCGTTGATATCACGACCAAATGGGATCCGGGCGCGGGAGAAATATAGAGCATAGAATTCGTTGTCGAACACCATCTTCACATGTTTGGGATCGTCCAATTCATCCTCTTCGGTGATTTGGTAGCCGAGGGTGGCCATTTCAAACTCACCGGGATGACGCTGGAACAGACTGATGATCTGCTCTATGGAGATGGGATCGATCAGGGGCTGATCCCCTTGCAGGTTGACTACCAGATCGTCATCCGCCAACCCCAATTGGGTGATGGCATCGTTAATCCTGTCGGTGCCGGAGGCCGCTTCGGCGCCGGTCATCACAACATTGCCGCCAAAGGCCTCTACAGCGTCCTTGATACGTACATCATCGGTTGCCACATAGATGTTATCCAACCCTTTGGCCAGTCCGGCGCGCTCATAAACGTGCTGGATCATAGGTTTACCGTTAATCGGTGCCAGAGGTTTGCCGGGAAAGCGGCTGGAACCATAGCGTGCAGGGATCAACAGGGTGACTTTCATTCAATTTTCCTAGTATTCAAGAAGAAAGGGCTCATAAAGAGCCCTAATCATAGCAGTCCTGTGCCGGCTTAGATACGGCGGAACAGCTTGGTCAGCATCTCATCGGTGACTTTTTCCTGCCAGCTGTCACCATAGACGTTGGCCCACAAAGGACCCATGCTCTTGGTGACTTTAACCATCGCGGCAATGGTCTCGTCCGGCAGATCTTTACAGATGTTTTTAGGCAACTGGATGTTGTGCTTCTTCATCATGGCACGGAACTCTTCAACCCCTTCAGGGTAGAATTCTTCCAGTACGTCGAAGGCGATACAGTTACCAATACCGTGGTGATAACCCAGGATATAAGACAGACCGTAAGAAACCGCGTGACAGGCACCTACCTGGCTATAGGCGATACTCATACCGCCCATAAAGGAGGCCATCATCAGCTTGTCGTCTTTTTCAGGGTGATCGCCCAGGAAGACTTCACGGCACATGTCCATGGATTTCTCGGCGTAGGCGCGGGAGAACTCGTTCAGGAAGGTACCTTGCAGAGACTCAACACAGTGGATGTAGCAGTCCATACCTGTGTAGAACCATTGGTCAGTGGGTACGCCGGCAATCAGCTCGGAGTCCATGATGATCTGATCAAATACAGTGTAGTCAGAGTTCAGACCCAGTTTACGCTCAGGGCCGCACAGCACTGCAGTGCGTGAAGCTTCGGCACCTGTACCGGAAATGGTAGGGATACCGATATGGTGAATGGCTGGGTTCTTGATCAGATCCCAGCCCTGGTACTTGGCAGAACCACCTGGGTTGGTCAGCATCAAAGATACGGCTTTGGCCAGATCCATAGTGGCGCCGCCACCAAGACCGACTACGCTCACAGGCAGTTTGCTGTTGAATGCCTGAACTTGCTCGGTAAGGCTGTCAACCTGCTTTGTGGTTGGTTCTTCGTCGACATTGACCCACAGTAAGAAATCTTGCTCCTTCAAAGGCAAACGGCCTTCCAGTGGCTTGCCTTTGTGAACGTCATCCACGACGAAAACCACGAAGTCGTTGGCTTCTTTGCGCTCGGCGGCCAGCACTTCATCCAGTTGGACAAAAGAACCGCGACCAAAGATCATTTTGGGGACGACTTTAAAATTCTTGAAACTCATAGCAACCAGCTCCCTTTAGGTTATTGGGCAAATGCTTTCTTGATGTTGGCAATGCGCTCGGCAATCTGTTCTTCAGTCCAGGACAGCTTGATCAGCATGGAAATGGTCCGGCTCATGATAGCGTCAGATTTGGGCACAGAAACTTTAGTATAATCCGGACGATCTTCGATTAATGTGATCGGCAGGGCAGCAGGGCTCTTGAGCTGCTGAATGTGATGCCAGTTCTTCAGGTAGTGCCAGTTGTTGACATACCAGTAGAAGCAACCATCGACACCGTTGGCAGCCAGCGCCTTGTTGACTTCCTGAGTGCGTTGCTCGGTTGGCAGCATAAAGCTGAGGAAACCGGCGCTGTCGCCTTCAGGATCGGGGATTTCGCGGAAAGTAACTTCTTCGATATCAGCCATGGCGTCTTTGATAAGCTTCTTGTTGCGACGCTGGATCTCCACTATGGTGTCCAGTTTGCGCAGCTGAGCCAGGCCCAGGGCGGCGTTCATTTCGCTGATACGGAAGTTGAGACCCATGATAGGGTGAGACTCGGCGCCGCGGTCATTACCTATATGATCATGGCCGTGGTCAGAGAACATGTGGGCGTGGTTGTAGATGGTTTCATCATTGGTGATCACAGCGCCACCTTCACCACAGGTGATGGTTTTAACCGAGTCGAAAGAGAAACAACCCACAGCGCCTATGGTACCCAGTGCCTGACCTTTGTAGCTGCCACCAATAGCCTGACAGGCATCTTCCAGCAGTACCAGATTGTGTTTTTCACAGATGGCTTTGATTTCGTCCATCTTGGCCATGGAACCGCACATGTGTACCAGGTTTACCGCCTTGGTGCGTGGGGTAATGGCGGCTTCGATGCCCTCGGGTGACAGACACAGCGTCTCATCGATTTCGGCAAATACCGGAATGGCACCGGCCATGAATACTGCCTCAACAGAAGCGACAAAGGTGAAAGGAGGAACAATCACTTCATCCCCGGCACCGATACCGGCGGCGGCCAGTGCGGTTTGCAGGGCGGCAGTGCCGCTGGAGAGCAGGTGAGCATGCTTGACATTCATCTTGTCACATAAGAGCTGCTCCATATCGCGGGTTTTCCAGCGATCATTACGCATGGCATCAAAGTTGTAACGGAAGGTGAATCCGTTCTCCATGACGTCTGCTACTTCCTGTTTTTCTTCAGGACCAAACAATTCAAAACCGGGCATGGAAGATATCTCCTTAGATAGTATTGTGCTCTGGGAGGGTCACGCCAGAAAAGGCCTTATGCCATAAGGCTGTTACGCGAAGTGCGCCGGGTGACCGGATGACTGAGCACCCGTGTTAACTGCAGAATTATAACGGGGTGGCCAACATACTGCGATGCTTTCTTTCGGAAAAAATCCAACTGGGTAAAATTTCACCGATAAAGCAAGGGGCGCAGCTGCGCCCCTTATCCGTTTGGATCACTCCACCCTTTGATGTCCGCCATCCACTGTGACATCCAGATCGGTCAAAAGCCCATTGTCGATTCCGTAGATCCAGCCGTGTATCGACAGATTTTGCCCCTTGGCCCAGGCTTCCTGAACTATGTTGCTGCTGGTGACATTGGCGACCTGCTCAATCACATTGAGCTCACAAAGGCGATCAAACCGTTGTTTTTCATTGAGGGTTTCCAACTCTGGGTGATGCAGGCGATAGATATCCCTAAGATGCCCCAGCCAGTTGTCGATAAGCCCGAGTCTGTCGGTACCCATGGCGGCCTTGACGCCGCCGCAGCCGTAGTGGCCCACTACCATGATGTGCTTTACCTTGAGGACATCGACTGCGTATTGCAGAACAGACAAACAGTTGAGATCTGTGTGGATCACCATGTTGGCGATATTGCGATGTACAAATACTTCTCCCGGCATCAGATCTATGATCTGGTTGGAGGGAACCCGGCTGTCGGAACAACCTATCCAGAGATATTCGGGGTTTTGCTGTTTGGCCAACTGCTCAAAAAACGATGGGTTTTCAGTGCTTATTCTGGCTGCCCAGCGGCGGTTGTTTTCAAAAAGCGGTTTCAGTATTTTCATTCAGGCTCACAAAATGGCTTATGGGAACACAGTGGTCCGATTTATTTTCGGCAGTGTATCAGAAAATAAAGCCGCGCTGGTCTATCCATCGCGGCCGGATTTCAGTGATGTTTTTTAAGAAAAGTCAGCAGGGCTTGGTTGATAAAATCGGCCTGTTCCAACACAGAAATATGGCCGGCTGCCGGTATCTGCACCATCTCGGCGCCGTCTATGGCATCGACCATCAAAAAGGATTCCAGTACAGTGCGCGCCGTGTCTTCCACACCTGACATGATTAAACAGGGCAGAGTCAAGTTATCGGCATCTTCCATGGCGTCGCGGCGATTGAAAATCAGTTTGCCCATGGCGACGGTATCAGGGATCCGTTCTGGTGAAATACTTTGCAGGGCGCTGGCGAAATCACTCAGCAGTTGTGGCCGTAAACTTGCTGTGGTCACGGCAAAAAACATCGGCGCTATCTGCTCGGCCATGGGCGCAGGAATTTGTCCCAATTGGTTGATACCATCCAACATGGCCATATATTTGTTGCGGGTAACTTCGGGCTCAAAGCCGAGGAAGCTGCCCATCATCACCAACGCCTTGACTCTAGAAGGCGCCTTCAGAACCAGCTCGGCCCCCCACATGGCACCGACCGACAAGCCGATGACAGTGAATTCATCGACACTGAGTTTATCCATCAAGGTCAACATATCGGCGGCGATATCCGCCAGACTCTCGGTAAGCGCAGGAATCGCGCCTGACTGCCCATGGCCCCAGAGATCCGGCACTATGCAGCGGTAGTGTTTCGCCAGTACAGGCAGTTGTTGTTGCCACATGGTGGCGTCCCAAAGGTAGCTGTGGCCGAGTAGCAGCACAGGGCCCTGGCCCAGATCCAGATAGCTGAGGGTTTCGCCCCTGAGTTCGATTTGCTGCCGATATTGATTGAAGTCAGTCATTGTTGAAAGGTATCCCGGATTTATTGTTTGGGACACAGGATACCTCAAGTTTGCCGGCTTAGGATCCGGGGACGAAATTGCATGATGTTTATTTAAACTCGCTCATTCAAACCTACTTCAATGGCATTTATGTGAGGCTTTCCGGATAGGGGGCAATGTGCCTCACATAAGTCTCGACCAGTTCCGGCAAACGTCTAAGCAAACCTTGCTTGAGTGTTATGTCACTGTGGTCGAGTATTTGCCGCAGACGCTCGCTATCAAACTGCTCGAGAAACCCTTTGGCTTTTGGCAGGAAACTCAAGTGCCAGCGCTCCGGGCTGACGCCACTGAGTCCAGCCTGAAAAGGGCGGTAGAAGCCAAAATCCGGGGCGCGTTCGTCCAGCCACAGGTCCAATTTATAGCAAGGGCCCAGGGGTTGATACTCGGCGTTAACCAACTTGAGTTCATGCTTGCTGATTTGGGCGCTGTCGAAGAGATCCACGTCCGTTCCCCAGTGGTGGCGAGAGGCGCCAGGCAGCGCCGACCAAAGCAAAATAAGCGCCACTAACTCATCATCACTAAGGGCGCCGATGTCACTCACTGGACGTGAGTCTTTATCCAGTAGAGGGCGCTTCCCTGAGGCTTTGGCATTCCAAATTGTGAGTTGACGCTCAAAGCTGCGATAACCAGAGCAGATGGCCAGGGCGATGCCATCTTGCTCGGCAGCGGCCTGCATCTCAAGAAAGGCCTTGGCCGTCTCGGCTTCCAGCCAAACTTCAGCGCCTGAACCGCTTTCACTGCCGCTTAGACTAACCAGTGTCCTTAGCGGCGCTTTTTCAGTCTCCATACCATAGAGAAAATCGCCCCTTGCCATCACTTACTCCAACAACAGTTTTTCCAGGATACGCTGATAACACTGGGCCAACAGCTCGAGATCTGCGACTTTCACGCACTCATTGACCTTGTGAATGGTGGCATTCACCGGCCCCAACTCTATTACCTGAGCACCGGTAGGGGCAATAAAGCGCCCATCTGAAGTGCCGCCTGAGGTTTGCGGATCGGTCTCTGAGCCTGTTACCTCTTTAATCGCTTGGCGGGTCGCTTCAAGCAGTGGGCCATCGCCGGTCAAAAATGGCAGGCCGTTGAAGATCCAGCCAAGCTCATAATTCAGTCCATGGGCATCGAGGATATTCTCGACCCGCTTAATCAGTTCTTCGGCGGTGACTTCGGTGGAGTAACGGAAGTTGAACATCACCTTGAGTTCACCCGGGATCACGTTGGATGCCCCGGTGCCGCCATTGATATTGGCTATCTGAAAACTGGTCGGCGGGAAAAACTCATTGCCTTTGTCCCACTGCATGGCGGCAAGTTCGGCCAACGCCGGCGCAGCCTTGTGCACAGGGTTATCCGCCAGATGAGGGTAGGCCACATGTCCTTGAATACCCTTGACGACGAGATTGCCGGTGAGGCTGCCGCGGCGGCCATTTTTGACCACATCGCCCAGTTTGAGGGTACTGGATGGCTCACCGACCAAGGCCCAGGTGATCTTTTCATTGCGCGCTTCCAGGGTGTCTATCACTCGGGTGGTGCCGTTAATAAAGGGGCCTTCTTCATCGCTGGTGATCAGAAAAGCGATAGAGCCTTGATGGTTCGGATGGGCGGCCACAAAACGCTCGGTGGCCACCACCATGGCTGCCAGCGAGCCTTTCATATCTGCGGCGCCGCGGCCGTGAAGATAGTCATCGATGACCACTGGCTCGAAGGGCGGAGTATGCCAATTGGCCAAGTCCCCCGGCGGTACCACATCGGTATGGCCGGCAAAACAAAAAACCGGCCCCTGAGTACCGCGGCGAGACCAGAGATTGGTGGTATCTTCAAACACCATGGACTCGTTGGCAAAGCCCAGTTTGGCGAGTCGCTCGGCCATCAATGCCTGACAGCCTTCATCCAGAGGGGTAACAGATGCCCGGGAGATCAACGCCTTGGCAAGCTCAAGCACCTGCTGACTCATAGGCCGAACCACGCTTGGTAGTCGGCTTCTTTAAAGCCGGTCATCACATCTAGCCCCCGGGTCAGTACAGGGCGTTTGATAAGGGTTGGATTGGCCAGCATCAGGGATATCGCTTTGGCACTATCGATATCCTGCTTATCGGCGTCATCCAACGCGCGAAAACTAGTGGAGCGTTTGTTCAGTACCGCCTCCCAGCCGATGCGCTCGACCCAGGCCTTGAGTGTGTCTTGTGAAAGTTCCTGCTCACGAAAATCCACAAATGTCACTTGCAGGCCCTTGGCCTCCAACCATTTTCGTGCTTTTTTTACCGTGTCGCACTTTTGGGGAGAAATACCGTACATTATTGTTTGAGAGTTCTGTTCGACTTCCATGCTGTTTTAATTGTTTGTTTGTGTTGGGGTAAACATACCACAGGAGAAAATGATGAGCACCACCAAGGCTTATTCTTATCTTAGGTTTAGTACAACAAGACAAGTACGGGGTGATAGTGCAAGACGTCAGCTTGAGTTGGCTCGTGATTATGCCAAGAGAAAGGGGTTGGAACTGTAAGAGCTTGCTTTAGCAGATATGGGGGTAAGTGCATTTAAAGGTGCCAACAGAGACGCTGCACTAGGGGTCTTTCTCCGCTTGGTTCAGGACGGCAAAATCCCTAAAGGGGCATATCTGTTAGTAGAGTCTCATGACAGATTAAGCCGACAGAATGTGGAAGATGCACTCATGCAATTCATGGAGATTATACGAGCTGGCATTGTTGTCGTGACTTTAACCGATGAAGTTGAATATCGGCAAGGGCAACTGGATATGTCAAAGCTGATGCTCAGTTTGGTTTATATGAGTCGTGCCAATGAAGAGTCTGAGATGAAAAGCCGAAGGGCTAAAGCTGTATGGGAACAAAGTAGAAAGGCTGCAGTAGAAAGCAAAACGCTTATTCGCAACGCCTATCTTCCTCAGTGGTTAAAATGGGAAGGGGATCGTGTTGCTATTATTCCTGAAAGGGCGGCCATAGTGCAGCGTATGTTCGCTCTGGCAATGCAAGGTTATGGATATACTCGAATTGCAGCGATTCATAAATAATGAGGGGCACACAGAGTTTCGTAAGAACAATCCTTGGCGGCCATCTGGTGTAGGCTCCCTTTTAAGGAACCGTAGGGTGATTGGTGAGTATCAAAACTGTACAAGAGTTGATGGTCAAAGACAGCCAATTGGTGAGCCGATCCCTGAATACTACCCTGCGATTGTATCAATCTCCGACTTCCAAGAAGTGCAGCAGCAAATCGCAACACGCAATAAGCATAGCGGTTCGGCTCGGAGGGGACGTTTCGATAATCTCTTCTCGGGTATTTTACGGGGCGTTGTTGATCAAATCATTCGCTTGAACGCAACTACCCCTAGGCTTTCAGCTGCTTTACGAGATTTTCTGGCGAACAGGCATACCCAGCCTTATGACTTTGTTTAATGCCTTAACCCCTGCCAATGCCTCACCCACCTGCCCGTTATAGTCACGCAAACTTAATTTGGCGCTAATGAGTTGTTT